>JAGYOX010000224.1 GCA_018399235.1 Desulfobacterales bacterium
CTTGATCTTAACAAAAAATCCTGGTTTTCGTTCGGACACTATTTATAAAATGTCAAACGAAACAAAACCTATTTATATACCAACAAAAGGAGGATCTAAATGACACGGCAAAATATTGAAAACACATTTGCAGCGGTCGCATTTGCCGAGGCCAGCGAGCATGAGACGGCAATGAAAATGGCCGGCATCAAGCCGGTTTACGAGAAGGTACGAAACGTCATCAACTTTATCGAGCGAAGCTTTGCAGCTGTTGGTTTTGCAGAAGCCGGCTTGCATGAAGAGGCTATTAAAATGGTCAACCTGCAACCCGTTGCTGCGACCAATAAAGAGACCCTGGACAGTTTCCTGAAAACTGTTGGAATTGGCAATGTTAGGGTCTGCTACGGCTTGGCGACGGTTTAGTCCATTTTTTTTCGATCATGAGGATCAATCTCTTGCTCATTGAAACCGATTACCTGCTCCGCACCAATTTGAGCAACCGTTTGGATCAAGATGATTTCCAGGTTTTTTTGGCGGATCGGCCGGCTGAAATCAAACGCTTGGTTAAAAAAAGTAAAATCGATGTTGCACTATTAGATCTTTCAGGGTTAAAATTGGAAGGATTGAAAATATTATCATTGATTAAAAAGCTAAACCCGTTGACTGAGGTCATCACATTAAATGGGTCCGGCAACATGGCCTTATCCATCGACGGGATGAAGCGGGGGGCGTTTGATGACCTTTTGATTCCGATTGACATCAACTCCTTGATACAGCGAATCAAAACAGCTTATGCAAGAAAAAAAGAAAATGAAAAGCGAGGCCCGCTCAAGGGGTTTCAAAAGGTCATGATGGCAGCCACATTCGCTGAAGCGGGGGAATCCGATACCGCTAAGGCGTTGTTAAACAATCGCTTTAAATCTAAAGTTGACCCAAATTCAAAAGGAGAGCGCAATGGCGGATAAAGACAACATCAAAATTCTTCTGGTTGACGACGAGGAAGAATTTGTCAAAACTCTGTCCGAACGGATCAAAATGCGGGAACTCGGCACTAATATCGCACACAATGGTGAACAGGCGCTGGAACTCGTCGACAATGAGGTTCCGGATGTCATGGTCCTTGACCTAAGAATGCCGGGAATTGACGGGATGGAGGTCTTGAAACGGGTTAAAAAGGCCTATCCGGAGGTTCAGGTCATTATTTTAACCGGCCACGGTTCGGAAAAGGATGAGGAAGAGGCAAGGCGTTTAGGGGCTTTCGAATACCTGCAAAAACCGGTTGAGGTTGATACCCTGGTGAATAAAATCCAGCGGGCCTACCGACAAAAAATCGAAACCTCCATGATGGCCGGCACCTTTGCCGAAGCCGGGGAGTTTGATACAGCAAAACAGATCCTTGATCGGGACAAGAAGAAAAAGAAGTAACAAACGCAGCATCGAAACAACTTTTAGCTGGTGTCCATCCAGAAACGAGCCATTTATGGATAGGCCCCGGTTAACAAAAATCGAATTTTAACCGCCGGCATAGCCATCTGTATTGACAGGTAACTATGCCGTATTTTTATGTAGATGTCATCTGGAAAAATTAGGAGCCCTGAATGAAAGAGATACTAGTTAAAAACTTGATGGTGCCGTTGGAAGAGTACGCCACCATACAAGAAGACGCCACCCTGTATGATGCGGTCCTGGCCCTTGAAAATGCCCAGGCCGCATGGGAGAAGTCCTATAAAACCTACCTTCATCGCGCCGTTCTGGTATATGACAAGAACCAAAATATTGTGGGCAAATTGAGCCAGCTTGATCTCCTTAAGAGCCTGGAGCCCAAATACAACCAGGCCGCGGCGGAAAGCGGACGGATAATGACAAGCGGTTTCAGCCAGAATTTTTTGCGCTCCCTTATCAAGCAGTTCTCCCTATGGGACAAGCCCCTTTCCGACATCTGCAAGAAAGCCGCCCAACTGCATGTGAAAGACTGTATGTATATCCCGGAAGAAGGTGAATTTGTTGATGCGGAGGATACGCTTGATATCGCCATTAACCAGCTGGTGCTGGGGCGCCATCAATCCCTCTTGGTCGTAAGGAACAAAAAAATTGAAGGCATCCTCCGGCTGACAGACGTTTTCAAGGAAGTCTGCAACACGATTAAAGCCTGTAACATTTAACTCGCGATAGTCCACAACTTCCATCGTATGGATATTTTGCCTGATTAAAGGGGGATTTCATGAAAATACGGATATTATTGGTGGATGATGAAGCCAGCTTTGTTGAGCAACTGGCCGAACGCTTAAAGCTAAGAGACTATGATGTCACCACCTGCCTGAGCGGTGAAGAGGCCATTGAGAAAGTCAAGGGCTTTAATTTTGATGTGGTGATTCTGGATGTTGCCATGCCCGGCATGGACGGAAACGAAGCGCTGCGTCAGATTAAATCTCTTAAACCGCTTATTGAAGTAATTATGCTGACCGGTCATGCAACGGTGGAATCAGCCATTGAGGGCATGAAACTGGGTGCCTTTGATTATCTGATGAAACCGTGTGAAACCGATGACTTGATCGATAAAATCAATAATGCCCACGAGCGGAAAGCCGCCCAGGAAGAACGCATCCGGACGGCAAAAGCAGAAAAATATTTCACCTCTCCGCGGTCGGTGCTGAAAAACGATGACAAATGAGTTCGAACTTGAAAACAGGAGAGCTGTAAATGAGTCATGATATTGAAACTTCGAGCGGCAATGGCCTGCTCTCAAATAAAACCTTCTGGCTGATCGTCGGAATCAGCATTTTCGTTGTTGTTGCCTTTATCTTACCCACTCCTGAAAGCCTGACGCAAATAATAGATGAACGCGGCATTGATAAGAAATTAATAGGTTGGGGAGTCGCCGCAGACCTTGAAGAGACCGCCAATAAGGCAATGACCGTTCTCGGCATCAT
>JAGYOX010000225.1 GCA_018399235.1 Desulfobacterales bacterium
GTATCTCCTTTTGAGTTGGACCGGGTGGGGCAGGGTGTCAAGCCTTGAATTGTGAATTAATGGTTCACAGTTCACAGTTCACGGTTCACAGTTTGGGGCCCGAAACTATGTAGCGGAAGGCTTCAGCCTTCCAAAGGTTCACGGTTCACGGTTTAAGGTTCAGCCGAAGCACCAAATATAAATACAAATCTCAAATCACAAATAACAAATTACAAACAAGCACCAAATAACAAATCAGAAATAACAAACAAGCACCAAATTACAAATTTCAAACAATGACCAAAATTTCAAACAAGGGCAGCGGAAGGGGTCTTGTTTTGAAAATTGGTGCTTGGAATTTGAAATTTGACAAACTGGGATGTTGACTGCCAAACAAAAGTTGCTTAGTGTTTATTTAAAAGTTTAATTGTAACAGGTGATCCAGGGGACCAAAGACATATGGGAAGGCTCCGTAACCATGAAATGACGCTTTACGTTCCATTTCGAGGCAGATGACAGAGTTGTTTTCCAGGCTATCGAACATATGATATTCTCTTGTGTGAATAAAGATGATTGATGCATAGATTTCTAACGGGAGTCAAAAGTTATCGAACTAACAAAAGAAATAATTGCTCAATCCAGGGTAATTGCAAAAGGTAGACGTATCCGAGATTTAAACAGATTGATAAGAACATATGGGGGAATTCCTTCAAAATGGTTGAAAAAAAGCAGTCCAACCTTTGAAATGGATGGCGATCAATATGAATACCATTGGTACGAGCACCCCGGGATTGGGCGATTTGAAATTAAACTAAAAAAGGTTTTAATTCAATGATTGTCAAACTAAAAGAAAAAAATACCAGTTATCCCGATCTTACGCCGGATCAATCCTATTTTGTAATAGGCATTGAAGCGGATGATTATCGAATTTTAAACGATCATGGAAAACCTTACCTTTACCCGTCAAACCTTTTCACAGTTGTAGATTCACGGGAGCCCTATGATTGGACAACTGAGTACGGGGCAGATGGGGAGCGCTATTCGTATTTCCCCGAGCTAAATGAAGTCGGATTTTTTGAGGATTATTTTGACGGTGAAAAAACCATAATTTCAAAATTTTGGCGCAATGTGAATCAGAAGCTTTCGAATGCGGCATAACCACCTGCCGAGAAAGTAAATCCCAAATCACAAATTACAAACAAGCACCAAATATAAATACAAATCTCAAATCACAAATTACAAATTACAAACAATGACCAAAACCTGAAAATTCCACTTCCTGCCTTTTCTGCCTGCAATTGACTTTGTAGGGGAATAAATCGCTTTATATGTTTATGCAGATTGTAAAAATAATTGACAATCTGCATAAACTTCGGTAGTGCTTTGCCATGATTCCTCGTGATGTTGAAAAGATAATACATTATCAGCTGCAAGGGCTTCCTGTGGTTACCATCACAGGGCCTCGACAATCCGGAAAAACAACTCTCGCGCGGGCAGTATTTGAGGGAAAGCCTTATTTTTCGCTGGAGGACCCGGATATTCGACAGCTGGCGATGGATGATCCAAGGGCTTTTCTCGGCCGAATGCCGGCTGGGGGGATCCTTGACGAGGTTCAGAGAGTCCCGCAACTTTTTTCTTATTTGCAGACGCATGTTGATACACTCGGGCGGATGGGGCTTTTCCTGCTTACCGGTTCTCAGCAATTTGGATTAATGTCGGAAATTACCCAGTCGCTGGCAGGTCGAACAGCATTCATCGAACTGCTGCCCTTTTCTGTTTATGAATTGGATCAAGGGGGAGTTAAGCCTTCTGCGCTCGACACCTTGCTTTTTACCGGCGGATATCCCCCGCTTTACGATCGGGATCTGTCTCCCCGTTTTTGGTTGCCTGCTTATGTGACTGCTTATGTTGAGCGGGATGTCCGGCAGTTGCTCAACATACAAGACTTGGATACATTCCAACGCTTTCTGAGTCTTTGCGCTGGCCGCAGCGGCCAGGTATTGAATCTTTCATCACTGGCAACCGACTGCGGCATTACGCATAATACGGCTAAGGCATGGATTTCAGTGTTGGAAGCAAGCTATATTCTGTTTCACTTGCGACCGCATCACGCCAATTTTTGGAAGCGGCTGGTAAAATCGCCAAAAATATATTTTTATGACACCGGTCTGCTTTGCTGGCTTTTGGGTATTCAAGAGGCAAGACAGTTGGCTGCTCACCCTTTGAGGGGCAATATATTTGAGACGTTCATCGTATCTGAGTTAATGAAAACCCGGTATAACCGGATGGAAAACGTGGGGTTTTATTTCTGGCGGGACAGCAATGGCAACGAAATTGATGTTATTGCCGATTTCGGAGGGAAGCTGATGCCAATTGAAATTAAATCCGGCCAGACGCTTAACCGCGACTTTTTTTCCGGCCTGGAGCGCTGGATGGCTTTAGCTGGTGATCAGGCATTTGCGCCCACGCTCATTTATGGCGGAGCAGAAAATTTGGTCCGAAAAGGAATTAAAATATACGGGTGGAATAAAGCCGGGGAAGTATTGGGCAGTCGGGGGTAGGGTGTTCACGGTTCACGGTTTAAGGTTCACGGTTCACGGTTCACGGTTCACAGTTCACAGTTTGGAGCCCGGAACTATGTAGCGGAAGGCTTCAGCCTTCCAAAGGTTCACAGTTCACGGTTTAAGGTTCACGGTTTAAGGTTCAGTCGAAGAACCGAGCACCAAATAATAAACAAGCACCAAATAACAAATCACAAATTACAAACAATGACCAAAAACCAATGACCAAAATTTCAAACAAGGGCAGCGGAAGGGGTTTTGTTTTGAAAATTGGTGCTTGGAATTTGGGATTTGTTTGATATTGGGGTGGATAATTATAATTTGACATAATAAGCTAAACATGATAC
>JAGYOX010000226.1 GCA_018399235.1 Desulfobacterales bacterium
CGTATGCCAGTGCGCGGGACCGCCCTCGAAGGAGCTGTCATAATGGTCCGCCACCGTGCGAGCGGTGCTCATGTTGACCGTGCTCTGATCGGGGGTCTTCATGGTTAGGTCCCCGATAATCCGCCACGATGTAATCTTATCCTTCCACTTGGGCGTCTGTAAAAGCGGGTCCACCTTCTCCTCGATCAGCTCCTTGGCCGCAGTCTGCTCGCCGACGCATACGTCGTGGAATACAAGCTGTCCCAAAGGATTATACTGCGCGAGAACACAGGCCGGGTGCTGGTAGGAATCCCACATCTGAATGCCCTCGCCCTTATACACGGGCAAAACATCCGGTGCAAAATGAATGGCCTGGCTGTAGCCGGGCGTCACCTTCTTGCCCAGATGCACCGAGGCCGCATGGCCCTCGACATACCGCTCCCACTTGGCCGGGTCGTCCTTGAACGCCGCCATGTTCGCAGCCCTGGTAATAGCACTTAAATGCTTGTTTTCTCCGCGTGGTATCCAGTAGGTCTTTTTTTGGATCGTAACCCATGCCCCGTCGTCGTCCTGCACCGTCATATACTCTTCCGGTTCTTCTGCGAGCAGGCTCACCCAGTGCTCTTCGTCCGCCGGGTTGTGCGAAATCTGCACGCGCATGATGGTCCCTCGCTGCCGCGATGCGCGGGCCAGGGCCATGTTGAAAACCTCGCGGGGGAGGCCCGCGTTTGCCTTCTCATAAATCGGCGCCGGTTCCTCGAGCCAAATGCACGCATACTGCGGACCCTGTAGTTTCGATATACTTGCCTCGTCGTCGATACCAAAAAGGTCACACTCGACGGACGGGCTGGAATGAATGATCATCTTCTTATAGCCGTCTGAAAACTGTACCCAGTTGCCTAAATATTCACGGATATCCGGCACTGTGGAGGTCTTGATATTCTGAAAGGTGTCGCGCACCAGTGCCGCCCGTATATTCCGGCCGCACCGCCTGGCATGGGCAATCAGCCCCGCCACGCTGGCAAAGGTCTTTCCTTCACCCATCGGCCCGACAAGCTGCACGATATGGGCATTGCTGGTTACGTACTTATATTGGGTGGGACTCAGTGTAAAGTGAAGATCATCCATGCTCTTTTCCCTGCTTATCCTGCACAAGATACAACCGGCGGTCTTTAGGCTCATCGCCGTCATCGCCGTCGTTTTGCTCTACGCCGTCGGGCTCGATAATAATATTGCCGCCTGCCTGACCAAGGAGAATCCCCGAATACTTCAATTTCGTGTCGATAATACTCGTTGCCATCCTCATAGCCCCGATCCGGGACTTTTGCGTGTTGATATCCTCCATGATCCAGCCGATTACCATGCGCACGAACCGGTCCACCGTCTCAGTGGCGTTTCTGGCATCAAGGCCCATGATGTCCTCCCTGATCATCATCATGGCATTGCGCACCCGAACCCAGTTCGATATGCGCTCGGCGCGGCCTGCAGGTTCTTCTCCGGCCCAGGCCAGACACTTTGCCTCCATAACCTCGAGGGCATCCAGGTCCTGGGGCACGACCTTTGCCACATGATCTGCTACGATATCCTGTACCTGGGGGCTGTGTTCTTCCCGCTGTTTCTTGATCCAGCGGGCAATAGTAGCCTGGGAGATTGTAAAGCCCTCGTCCTTAAGATACTCTGCGATCTCATAGCTGGTCTTCCCCTCTCCCCCCAGATGTAATATCTTCGGGCCAAGGTTAAATTGTTCTATCTTGCCTGCCTTCGCCATAACGCTTACACAGCCAAAACCCCTGTTAATTGTAAAAAGGAAAATTCCATCGTTTTCATAGTCTTTAGTATATCACCACTTTTTTAAAAGCCGCCGCCACAGCGCCTAAGCGCAGGTCAAAACATCACCAGTGATTAAATCTGATAAATATAGACAAAACAGGGAAGCAAAAAAAATACTTGACAGGGTTTTTTGAGGGGTAAAAAAGTTGAAAAATTTTCACGCCAACCAAGTTAATGGGGGGGGCTGTGACTCCCATCACCGCTTTTTGCATTTCCGTCATCCAAAACAAAGGCAATCCACCCCGGCCGCACAAAAATTCCTGCGCGTTCACGCGCGTAAAAAAGGAAAGGAATCGCCGGTCCCGATCCGGCTGCCGATTCAAAAAAGGAAAAGAAATAGAAAAAGGAAGGGAAAAAAGTCCCGCGAAAACCCGCTAACTTTCATCCATATATTCCCAGGTTTATGGCCAGTTCTTCACCCAGGAAAAGGCGACACAACCCCAAAATCCTCGCACACACACACAAGCCCTGCATTTCCCGCCATTTCCTGCTTGCTAACTTATTCTTATTAGTTAGCCAGTTTAAAAACTCAAAAAATCGCACCCGAGATCACCCCGGCGATCCATTTTTTCCATCCCGCCCAGGCCAAACCCCTTCACTCGAACCAACCCTCTCTCCAGGCCCCGGCATTCCCAGCCACGCCCCAGGGCACAACCCGGGAGCTGCTCTGTCCGTCATATCCCACTAAACCCCATCCAGATCCCGTCACCTCAGAACCCGGATCACACCCGGGACCACGTTTGCATTAACCCAAAATAACAAATTGCCAGTGTTTTCAATAGCTTGCCCTTATCCCCTCTCCCCCCACATATAAGGTTACTCTCAAAAAAACATTCGCTTTCGGCCCGGCTGGCGTGCATTACCAGGCCTAACCCGCTTAAAAACCTGGCAAAATCCCTCTCTCCACCAACATTTAATGCAAGTTGAGCGTTTCGGACACTTTGTACACTTTTTTCTCTCTCTTCCTTCCTATTTCTATTTTCCCTTTTCCACTTTTAAGTTTTTTCTCCTTTTTTTTCCGTGCGATGAAAAGAATAGAAAAGTAGAATAAGAAAAAATAGAA
>JAGYOX010000227.1 GCA_018399235.1 Desulfobacterales bacterium
CATGAATCTTGTACCTTGTACCCTATACCCTATACCCTATACCCTATACCCTATACCTTAAACCTTAAACCGTTAAGTTACTTAGAAGGCACTAATGGGCTAAGGGACTGATGGAAAAACAAAATATTTAAAAAGAACAGCGCACAAAGAAAGGGGCAACCAAAAGTTGCTGAAATGATGGCTATGCAATACATGATTCATCCCATTGTCATGGGGACCAAGGTGTTTGATAAGGGCATGATGACCTATCAGCATGATTATGGTAAGGAATATACGATTCCTATCTATTCTTGGTACATCGAAGGCGGGGATAAAAATATCCTGGTGGATACCGGTGAGATGAAGCCGATTCAGTCATCGGCCCGGGAACAGGCCATTGGCGGCAGAATCTATACTTTTGAGGACGGCCTGGCCAGGTTTGGCCTGACTCCTGAAACCATCGATGTGGTGATACACACCCATCTGCACAACGACCATTGTGAGAATGACTATAAATGTGTAAATGCGGATTTTTATTGTCATGAAAAAGAGTTGGAACGAATCCGGGATCCCCATCCGCTCGATTTTCGGTACTTGGAAGATTTTATCGAGGACATAGCCGAAAACGGCCAGATTCGGACAGTGACGGAAGACAGAGAAATCCTGCCAGGCATTGCCGTCACTAACACGCCGGTGCATACGCCGGGGGGACTGACCGTCTGGATTGAGACCGAACAGGGGATGGCGGCCATTACCGGGTTCTGCGTGATTGAAGAGAATTTTTTCCCACCACCGGAGATTACCGGCATGGAAATGGAAGTCATCCCGCCGGGTACAGTGGTTAACGCTTATGAGGCCTATAACATTATGCTGGATGTGAAGTGTCGGGCGGATATCCTTATTCCTCTGCATGAGCCGAAATTCGCTGCCGTGGATACCATTCCCATAAAATAGGATTATAAATGAACATACGGAAAAGGGTGGGCGAAAGAAATACAGGCCAAAAAATCGGGTTGGTTTTGGGCCCGATTCTGTTTGTTCTTATTCTCATCTTTTTTAGACCGGGGACGGACCAGCTCCAACTGACATCCATGGCTGCGGTGGCTGTTTTAATGGCTAGCTGGTGGATAACAGATGCCATCCCCCTTTTCGCTACTGCCCTTTTGCCCATGGTGCTTTATCCCCTTATGGGGATTTTACCCGGCAAGGCTACGGCCCCGGTTTATATTAACAGTACGATTTTTCTATTTCTCGGCGGGTTTATGATCGCCTTGACCATGGAAAAATGGTATTTGCACAAACGAATCGCCCTTTTTATCATCAAACTAATCGGCGGTGGTCCTTCCAGAATCATTCTGGGTTTTATGCTGGCTTCGGCGTTTTTATCCATGTGGATCTCCAATACCGCCACCGCCATAATGATGGTGCCCATAGGCATGGCGATTATATTGCAGCTGGAGGAAAAGTTCGATGCAAAAGATACCCGTAAATTTACCGTCGGACTGATGCTAAGCATCGCTTACTCCTGTTCTATAGGGGGTATCGCCACATTGGTGGGGACCCCGCCGAATCTATCGTTTTCACGGATTTTTCAAATCACCTTTCCTGATGCGGCGCCCATTACATTCGGCACATGGATCACTTTCGGACTGCCCCTATCCCTGATGATGCTCTCGGTGGTGTGGCTGCTTCTGACCCAGATTTTTTTTCGGGTCCCCAAACACATATCCATTGGTAAAGCCATTATAAAAGATGAATACAAACAACTGGGGCCCATAACCTTTGAAGAAAAAGTCGTGCTGTGTGTATTTTTTATCACCGCATTTTTATGGGTGTTTCGTAAAAATTTAGATATCGGTCTTCTGACTATACCCGGATGGTCCAACCTGTTGCCTCACCCGGATATGATCGATGATGGGACGGTGGCTATTTGCATGGCCATGACTCTTTTTTTTATCCCGGCCAAAAGAAAAGACAGTCCAACAAAGCGACTCATGGCCGCAGATGTTATTCCGAAGCTGCCCTGGGATATTGTTCTGCTTTTTGGAGGTGGATTTGCCCTGGCAAAGGGGTTTCAAGTCACCGGGCTATCCGCATATATCGGTACAAAATTTGCCGGATTGGCCGGTATACCGCAATTTTTGATGATATTATCAAACTGTATGGGCATCACATTTTTAACGGAACTGACCTCCAATACCGCTACAACGGAAATGATACTGCCCATTCTGGCATCCATGGGGGCGGCCATGGAAACTAACCCCCTGGTTTTAATGATTCCAGCTACCCTATCTGCATCCTGCGCATTTATGATGCCTGTGGCCACACCGCCAAATGCCATAATATTTGGAAACGGACGGGTAAAAATCTCAGAAATGGCAAGAACCGGCTTTTTGATCAATATTATCGGCGCTGTTTTTATTGCCACCCTGTTTTATTTTCTGGGCTATGCCGTATTTTCCATTGATATGCACACGCTTCCGGAATGGGCAACACGTATCAGATAAACTTATAAGCCAATGAAATGAAAGATATCGGTGAAAACCAGGTTTAAAGATTTTTGCCTAATCTTGATGGATTCGTAAAAAGTAGATTTATGGATGGCAAAGTAAAAAGTTCAAGATCAAGGCGTCGCAAATGCCGAGGAATGCAGCGTACATATGAGTACGTGAAATTCCGAGGGATGCAGCGCAACACAGATATTGGACTTCCAAGGAACTCAATAATATATGTTATTATTTTATTGTCTTGCGCCATTGTCATTCCGAGGAACGAAGGTGACGAGGAATCTTGTTTGTTAAAGATTTCTCGCTAACGCTCGAAATGACAATATGTACATTTTTTGAGTTTCTTTCTGCAAAAATGCCGCGCCAGCGGAATAAATC
>JAGYOX010000228.1 GCA_018399235.1 Desulfobacterales bacterium
GTTGGGTATACCAGTCAGCCCGTCTGCATGGGACATGCGTTCCAGTCTGGCATTGGCGGTCTCAAGTTTTTTGGTGAGGGCGGTCAGCTGCTTTTCTCGATCCCGTAATTGGTCAAGCTGATTCTTGAAATGCATAATCGACCTGACCCGGGCGATCAGTTCCAGCTTCTGTATGGGTTTTAACAGAAACTCAATAGCACCTGCATTAAATGCCGCGTCAATATTTTCGGGATTGGTGGATGCGGTCATGATTACAACCGGGATGTCGCATAATTCAGGGTGGGATTTTATTTTTTGGCAGGCTTCCACGCCGTTCATGCCGTTCAGCACAATATCCATCAGTACCAGATCGATGGGGCGAGTATTGTTTCCTCCTTCAAAGCCGAGGATATCAAGCCCGCGTTCGGCTGATTCCGCTGTAATCAGGTCATTGTAACCACCGGATTCCAGGAAAGCCTGAATAATATGCCGGGCTTCGTGTTGGTCGTCAACAATCAAGATGGTCATTTCAGATCCCGCTATGGCTGATATTCATTGTTATATGAGGAAAATTTGGGTGAAGTTTAATCTTTATAGCGATTTCTGCATATTATATGCGTAAAAGACGCAATCCGAATTTTTAAAAGATAGAATGCCTTTTGTCAATACAAAAAGACTGATGTAACCGGTTTGTAACTTTCTATTAATCAGATTTTAGCCATAATACCGAATAAGGCGCGAAAAACAGATTGAGAATACCGTCTTCAATCTTATATGAGGCGCGCGAAATGATATCTGTGAAATTCGCAGCCATGCAAAAGCCGGGCACGCCAGCGGCAGCAAGGTCCAGTTTGATTTCAAAAGCTGCGTTAGTGACGTTGGTGAGACAGATCAGGCTGCCGGATTTTTCCCCTGTGGTCCGAATAACCGTAAAAATTCGGTCCGAAAGGTCAAGTACCCGCTGGGCGGAATTGGGATGAAAGGCGGGTTCATGGCGGCGTTTAACGATCAGCTCAGAAAATTCATTAAAAATTTTAGCGGTGGTCGTGCTTTTGTCCTCTAAAACCTTGTAAAGCGTTTCGGCATTCAAAGTTTCGCGATTGATGCTTCTGGCAACGCCGTCGGTTTCAACGGCTCCAATGGCGTTCTCACTGCCCAGCAGGCCGTGCAGGTAAATGCCGGGTACCCCGGCCAGTACAAGGGGGATGGAGCGGCTGGCGATATATCGTTTGATTTTTATCTGCTCCGATTCATTTCGGGCGTTGTCATTTAGCGCACTGTAGCATGTAATATTTAGTTCATAGGGGCTGGTGGTGCCGTCCCCGTTGTCTTTATAGGATATTAGTCCGCCTCTTTTCTTGACTGCTTGGACCAATTCCTCAATTTCTTCCCCACTCAGAATTTCCCTGGCCCCTGGCAGGCCGATGCCGTCATGGCTGTCCATGAAATTAAAAAATGTGGCGGTATTAGATATTTTTTCAAGATCTTGGGCCCACTCCGTGAGTTTTTTAGCGGATTCGACGATGAAGGTATGAAGCAGAAGCGGCGGCAGGGCAAAGTTGTAAACCATCTGGGCCTCATTCCGGCCGTTTCCGAAATACGAGATATTCTCCGAATGGGGGACATTGGTTTCTGTGATTAGTGTCACTTGTGGGGCCACGGCATCCAGAATATCCCTGAACAGTTTAACCACCAGATGGTTTTCATCCAAATGAACGCAAAGGGTGCCAAGCTCTTTCCAGAGATAGGTGACCGCATCCAGCCGGATTACATCCGCGCCCTGGCGGACATAGAAAAGCAGAATGTCAATCATTCGGGAAAGAACCGGCCAGTGCTTATAGTTCAGATCGATTTGATCCCGGCTGAACGTGGTCCATACCGCCTTTTGTCCGTCAAGTGAGTTAAATGGTGACAGCAGTTTGGATGTGCGGGGCCGGATAATTTTTTTAAGTTGTTCTGCCGGAATGGCATCTTCATTTGGGAAGGCGATGAAAAAGTCGGTATAATCCGGGTTGGCATTCAAGAACTCCTGGAACCACCGGTGCTCTGAAGATACATGATTCAATACCAGGTCGACCATCAGGTTGAAGCGGTCTTTGATTCGGGCGATATGCGACCAGTCACCAAGATTAGGGTCCACCTGTTCAAAGTCTTTTATTGCAAACCCCCGGTCCGAGGAATAGGGGAAAAAGGGAAGGATATGAATGGTATTGAAGGTATCCGTTAAATGCTCTTCGGCAAAACGGCATAGATGCAAAAGCGGCGCCTTGTTTCCGTCTTGGATCATGTCACCGTATGTAATAAGAATGACATCTTTTTCAGAGAATCGATCTTCAGGATGATAATCTTCTTCAGCTGCGATCCGTTCCGGAGGCTTGTGCGCATGATAGACCTTCATGAGCCGTCCGATTTCCATATATGCGGCCTTGCCCTGTGTCTGCCCGTAAATTCTGGTTAATTTATCAAGCATCCGCGAGCGGGCATGTTCCGGCACCTGAAACACCGGCCGGGAATAATCCGGAAAAGGCAGGTGCCCGACTGCGCTTTTTTTCATATCTTTTGGCTCATCAGCCATCTTAACTACCCTTTCACCTTATACCCTTCCCCTTTCCCCTTTCCCCTCGTACCTTATACCCTAAACCTTAAACCTTAAACCTTAAACCTTTCCCCTTTCCCCTTTCCCCTTCCCCCTTTCCCCTCGTACCTTATACCCTTATACCTTATTGATCTTTTGTTTGGTGTGGATTGCGGAGTAAATCCGTCACCCGCTTGACAGGGTTGAAGGTGATCAGCGGCACTTCAATGAACACCGTGTTCCAGTAGGCCATGGCGCCGTTCCAGAGGCCGGGATGCTCAAGGGCTTTTAAGTCC
>JAGYOX010000229.1 GCA_018399235.1 Desulfobacterales bacterium
GCGCCATCTCTTTTGGCGCACATGCCGCACAAACAAATAAACAGCCGACTGCCAATGCTAAAAATAATCGCTTCATCATAAAAATCTTTAATAATATTATTAAGTTAAAGTTTCCATAAAAAATTATGGTCATGCCGAGCGATAGCGAGAAATCTTTTAAGTAACTTCAAGGTATTAGGTTTTAGGTATTGGGTATTAGGTTAAAAAAATCAAAAGCTTAGCCATGTAAGGCGGATAAACAAACGGTAAGCATCAAGTTAATTGCATTGAATACCCTATACCCTATACCCTATACCCTATACCTAATATTCTATACCCCATACCATCTTTTCTATTGATAGTGAAACCGATGAATTTAATCAAGTCGCTTGACGCCGGAATGAAGAATCGATATTATGTTAAAAAATTAAATGGGTATGAACTGTATCCAAACATTATGAGATAGAGGCAGGACCAATGATGATTAAAAACATGATAGGCATAATCGCGGCAGCCCTGTTTATTCTTTCCATCCCGGCACATGCGGAATTCTACGAATACACGGATGATAACGGGGTTGTACATTATACGGATAATTTTGCTACGGTTCCGGAAGCGTACCGGTCCCAGATTACCGGTCACCCGGAAAAGACGCCGGAAGCCTTACATGAAATGACCGGCCCCAAAAAAGACATATCCTCTGAAGAGGTGGAACCCTGGCAGCCCGACTGGGATCAGGATAGGGAAGAAGAGGAATTAAAGGAAAGCGCTGATTCAGAGGAAACCGAGGCATCAGAAAAAGAGAGCCAAGGGGAATCGCAAGCCGCCTGGCTTGAGGAACAACGAGAGAGCCTTTTAAAAAGAAAAGAGCAGTTGAACCAGGAGCATGACAGTATTTTAGAAGAAAAACAAAAAGTTGAAGTCATGCGTGAAGAAGCGGAGGATGAGGCTGAAATTGAAACATATAATCAACGAGTCCAGGAATTAAACCAAAAAATCAGCCAATACCGCGAAAAAGAAAGCGCCCTGAAATCCGAAATTGAAAAATATAATAAACGGATTAAAGGCAAATCCGCCGGTGAGTAGTTAGTCCGGCATATATTTAGTGATAAAAACTATTATAAATTAGAATACAACATTAGTTATTTTTTCTACAAAGTTTTGCGTATCAAAAATCATGGCCCGCTTCTCGCATTCCCCCCGCTTTTCAAGGGCCCTCTGAGCATCCATCCACTTGACAGCCTGAATAACATCATCAACCGTCGGCCGGTTTTCAACCAATACCCCATAAGGTGTTTCCACAAAACTCTCGTCCGCCCCGTCTCCTCCTGAAAAATCTGCCACAAACGGTGTTTCCGAATCCCCCACAGTTTCAAGAAGTCCACCCTCCCGTACCCCGATCACCGGTTTTCCTGCAGACATACTTTCAACCGGGCTCATACCGAAATCCTCTTCTTTCGGGATATAAATGGTGGCAATACAGGTACCTATGAGCTCTTTTAAGCTGCCCTCAGACACCCAGCCCAGCACCTTGATATTATCCGCCCCGTCAGCCGCCTTTCGGATCTTTTCTTCATCGGCTCCGCCGGACACAACCACCAGTTGCTTTTCCGTCATATGCCTGAACGCTTCAACCACCAAGTCAACCCTCTTGAGTGGATCCAGCCGGGCCGTAGACAAATAAAAATTCGACTGGCCCAGCCAGCTAAACCGCGTCGTATCACAGGGGGGATATATAACTGTAGCATCCAGTCCAAGATACGTTAAAAGCCTTTGCCGCACGTTTTCCGAATTGGCAATGATCCTATCCATCATGGGCAGGGCCGCTTCGTAAAGCGGCTGAAACTTCCGAATCAGCCATTTAAGCACGGGCCGTTGCCAGAATGGAATAGCTGACAAATAAAAATCCCGCTGGTCATATATAAACCGGGCGGGCGAGTGGCAATAGTAGATATTAACCGGAGTCGAACTTTTTAACACCCCAAGCGGCGCATAGGTACCGCTGTATAAGGCTTTAGAACAGCCCTGCATGTGTGACGGGCTCCGATCCCGGAACCCCCGGATCAGGCTCATGATCTGTAAAGGCACCAACCCCTGGTAGCAGTTAAGGGTTGATATTTGATCGACCCACTTTGTTCCCTTGTAGCCGACATCCCCTTTCCCCGTTTTCGAATAGCGGCTGTTTTTAAACCCGGCAATTATGGGCCATTCCAGGTAATTGGCCAACGCCCCAACTACCCGCTCGCCCCCGCCCAGGATATTGAAATAATCATGAAGGATTACGCCTGTTCGGCTGTTTTCCATGTGCATATGCCGAGGATACTGATAATCACGATTTCTCTTGCCCAGAACGCCCAGACCGCCCCTGTACTTTTTAACAGGGGAATCGTTAGCACACCCACCCCTGCATCCACAATCAAACCGCCGGCCAGTGCCAGCACATACAACCCCTGCCGCTGCCGGGCAATCAAGGCCTGTCCCATCAACAGGGAAACAAAAATAAGCGGCATGCAACCGGATAAATATACCAGCACCCGGCCGGAACGGACAAAATCAGCCCCATATACCAGTTTTAGCACCGGCTCCCCCACTAACGCGCAACCGGCAAAAATAATGATTCCGCCCGCAGCCATTACTATAAACGATTTTCGAAAAAGGCGCCAATAAGCCACTGAGTCGCGCCGCCGGGCCACAAGCCTTGGGAAACAGGCGGCCATGAAAGCGGCACCAAAAAGAAAGAATCCCTCAATAAACCGAAAACCGGCGGTATATATCCCCAACGCCGTTTCGTCGGAGAGCCAGCGAACCAGAAAAACATCCTGTCGGAGGGCCAGAAACGTGAAGACCGTCACCCCCCATAGGGGAAACACC
>JAGYOX010000023.1 GCA_018399235.1 Desulfobacterales bacterium
TTGATCTTGACAAAAAATCCTGGTTTTCGTTCGGACACTAAGTAACTTAATCGTACTCAGTCCCGCACAAGCGGGACGGTTCTCGTGCTCGTACTCGTACTCGAAAAATAAAAGCCGATGACGAGAACGAGCACGAGCACGAGTACGAGTACGAATCAAACGTTCATTTCTGCAAAAATGCCGTGCCAGGGGAACAGACCGCTTTTTACGAAGCCATCATTCATTAATTAATCCATGACGGCGGCCCATCGATGATTTCGGAATAGGCTATTCCAGCTTGAGCTATCTTTCACGCTTTCCCTTCACTACCCTTAAGCCGGTTTTTGCCCCGTTTTATCCTCCTCCCGCTTGTTTGGGCAACAGGAATTGATTTTTTCGCAAACAAGTGAGATTATCCATCCCATCGGCAATCATAATCGAAATAACGGCAAGACAGAAAGCAGCGAAAATTTTGGCTGAAAAACGCTTCTCCAATGTGGCGGGGTTCGATGATGCCCCTTTTGCCAGGGATCACAAGGGAAAAGTAAAGCTTGTGGGCACGGTTTACGCGGCCCTGCGATTTGACGGGGTGCTGGTCGGCGAGGTGGAAAAAGACGGCTTTGACGCAGCCGCCCAACTGGCCAAGCTGGTTGGCGATTCCAGATTTAACGGGCACATTCAGCTTATTATGCTGCAGGGGATCGCTTTTGCGGGCTTTAACGTGGTGGATGTATTTTTCCTGTATGAGCAGCTGGGGCTTCCATTGCTCGTTGTTGCCCGCAGGAAACCGGATATGGCGTCAATCCGCAGGGCGCTTTTATCCCACATTGAAGCGGGAAAAGAAAAGTGGGCCGTGCTTGAACGCCTGGGCGAGATGGAGCCGCTGGGCAGCGTGTTTGTCCAACGGGTGGGCCTGTCCCTGGATCAGGCGTCAGATGTTATGGATCAGTTTGCTGTTCACGGCAATATCCCCGAACCTTTGCGAACCGCCCATATCATCGCCGGGGCGCTGGCGTATGGGCACAGCCGGGGCAGCGTTTAGCCTGCAAGCCCCCCCGTTGACAGAAAACAAAAACAAGAAATAAGGAGTAAACCATGGCGGGTGTGGAGAAAATCGAAAAAAAAGCGGCCTATATGGGCAGGCTTTCGCATGGCGCGGATCTTCTGGAAGAATTAACAAAAATATGTACAGACCGGGGTATTGAATGCGGTCGGGTCGAGGCCATCGGCGCCGTCCAGAAGGCGTGCGTCGGCTATTACGATCAAAACCGGCGGGAATATCAATTTAATACGCTGGATGCCCCAATGGAGATTCTTAAGCTTTCGGGAAACGTCTCTATAAAAGAAGGCGCTCCCATGGTGCATGCCCATATCACCCTTGCCGACGATAAAGGCCGGGCCTTTGGCGGCCACTTGGCACCCGGAACGATCATATTCGCGTGCGAATGTTTAATTGAAGCATTTGACGGCCCGTCTTTCATGCGGACCCATGATGAAGAAACGGGCCTTGCACTTTGGGATATGTAGTATTTTCGGAAAGTTTTAAAATGAACCCGGTTGTCGAAGTCAAAGACGTATACAAGTCATTTAAAGCCGTTAAGGCGGTGAGGGGCGTCTCCCTTGCCATTGAAAGGGGGCAGTTTACAGGTCTTTTGGGGCCCAACGGCGCGGGTAAAACAACCCTGGTGGAGATGATCGAGGGCATCCAGAATCCCGATCGCGGTGAAATCCGCATACTCGGTAAGGAATGGAAGTCAAACGGAGATGAGCTCCACCGGGCCATCGGCCTGTCCCTTCAAGAAACCCGGTTTATCGACAAACTGACAGTTTGGGAGACTATAAGGCTGTTCGCCAGTTTCTATGATCTCGGGAAAACGCGGGTAAACGAAATTTTAGGGGTCATCGGTCTGTCTGAAAAGAAAGACGCCTATACGGTCAACCTCTCCGGTGGACAGCGGCAGTGTCTGGCCTTAGGGCTTTCCCTGATTAACCGGCCGCAGATCCTGCTTCTGGATGAGCCCACCACCGGGCTGGATCCCAATGCCCGGCGGGAGATCTGGTCGATTCTGCTGGATCTCAAGGAACATACTCAGACCTCGCTGATCTTGACTACACACTACATGGAAGAGGCTGAGCAGCTCTGCGACTATATACTGATCATGAACCGGGGTAAAGTATTAAAGGAGGGCACGCTGGAGGATTTGCTGGAAGAAGATTATGGGGATAAGACGGTTTACCCGAAAGATATGGAATGCCGCCGGAAGACCCTGGATGATCTGTTTACCTCCATGACGGGCAGGCGGTTGGATGAATAGATGGTTTCAGCCCATACAGATGGCTCACTTAGTAGCCGCCCATTTTAAGGAGGTCATTCGGCAGCCGGCGGTGATTTTCTGGGGAATTATTTTTCCGATTCTTATATCGTTGGGATTGGGCCTCGCATTTACCCAGCAGACAGAGGTCGAAAGGCATGTGGCGGTTGTTTTGGATGATGAAGTCGCCGGGGCCCATGATGCGAAGGGGAGAATTGATGGTTTTCTTGAAACCCATGCCATTCCTGTTCAATCCAGTGAAGGCGGGGCTGCTTGTTATCGGTTAACCATATCGAACGATCAAATGGGAAGCACGCGGTTTGTTTTTATCGAAACCGGGTGGCGGGAGGCCATGAAACTGATAAAGCGCGGCAATATCAGCCTTATCATTACAGAAGAAAACCGGAAGGTCCGGTATCACTTTGACCCCGCAAACCCGGAGGCCCAGATCACCTATCTTGAGCTCTCAAGGATACTTTCCGGAGAAGCCCCGCTGGGTGCAGCGTTCGGAAGAAATGTCGATCCCCTGACCGTCAAGGGATCCCGTTATATCGATTTTCTGGTTCCAGGGCTTATCTCTATGGGAATCATGATGTCATGCATGTGGGGGATCAGCTATGGGATGATCGAGAAGCGGTCCAAGAAAATGCTGCGCCGCATGGTAGCCACCCCCATGCGAAAATCCCATTTCCTGATCGCCCTGATGGTGGTGAGGATCGCCATGAATTTTATTGAGGCGGGCCTGCTTTTTTTATTTGCCTGGTTTGCCTTTGATATTGCGATTCAGGGTAGCCTGATCGCCCTGTTTGTTATATTTATCGCGGGTAATATCGCCTTTGGCGGCATCGCCATATTGGTCTCTTCGCATACCGCCAACACGGAAATCGGAAACGGGCTGATCAATGCGGTGGTGCTTCCCATGTCGGTGCTATCCGGCATTTTTTTCAGCTATCACAATTTTCCGGACTGGAGCCTCCCGGTGATTGAAAAACTGCCGCTGACGCTTCTGACAGACGGTATTCGCAGTATTTTTATTGAAGGGGCGGGATTCGCCGAAACCGGTGTGCCCGCCATGTTATTATTTGTTATCGGCATCGTCTTTTTTTCAGCTGGACTGAGGGCTTTTAAATGGCATTGAGGCATCGATCTTGGACTTTTTGAAGAGAACAGTTATATTACAACTGAAAACTGACACCTGAACACTTTTCAAAACCAAGGGGGCATCCATCGCAAAGGCAAAACAGGCCGTTCAACCGGTCATGAATGAAGAATTTGAAAATATCGTCCGGCAAATCAGCAGCGTCGTTCGGGGCAAAGAGGCCCATGTGAGGCTGGCGCTTACCTGTCTTTTTGCCAGGGGGCATCTTTTGATCGAAGACCTGCCCGGTATTGGCAAAACCACATTGGCCAAGGTGCTTGCCAAATGTCTTGGCCTTGAGTTCCAACGCATACAGTGCACCAGTGATATGCTGCCCGGAGATATTCTGGGTGTTTCCATTTTCGACCAGAATGCCGGCAGCTTTTATTTTCATCCTGGCCCGATATTTACCCAGATTCTTTTGGCGGATGAAATTAACCGTGCCACCCCAAAGACGCAAAGCGCCCTGCTTGAGGCCATGGAAGAGGAACAGGTGACCATTGAGGGGAAAACCCGGGGGCTGGGGCAGCCCTTTTTCGTGATTGCCACCCAGAACCCGCTTGAATACGCGGGTACGTTTCCGCTGCCGGAATCTCAGATGGACCGTTTCCTGATGCGTATTGAGCTCGGATACCCGGATCGTAAAGCGGAAAAAATGATTCTTCAGGGTGAGGGGGCCCAGGCCGCGCTTGAGAATATGTCCCATTGCATGTTAAAAGATGATGTTTTAAAAATTCAGGAACAGGTTACCCATGTTCATACCTCGGATGCATTTCTGGATTATCTGCAGGATATTCTCCATTTTAGCCGCAGTTCCCCCCATTTTCAGGTGGGGCTGTCGCCGCGGGCCGGCCTTTCACTTTCACGGGCGTCCCGGTCATGGGCCTATCTGCATGGCCGGGATTATACGATTCCGGAGGATCTCCAGAAGGTCCTCCTATGGGTGGTCGGCCACCGCCTCCGCACCCGGCAGGACCGGATGGAAATACCGCGCAACAAATTGATCGATTTATTCAAAGAAGTACCGGTACCGGTTTGAAGAAACGTCCCTTATCCATCCCTGCGGATGCATCATTGCCTATAAGGCTGACCCGCCGGCAGATATATATTCTTCCCACCCGCCATGGGGTACTTTTTCTTCTTGTCCTCTTTGCCATGCTGCTGGGTTCGATTAATTACAACAACAACCTGGGGTTTCTTCTCGTTTTTCTTCTGGGGGGCATGGTGCTTGTCTCAATTATTCATACCTGGCGAAACCTACTGGGACTAAAAATTCTATCAGTGACCGCAGCCCCCGTGTTTGCCGGGGAAACCGCCGTTTTCCATTTGTTTGTTCGATCAGAGACCCTGAAGCGAAAGGGTGTTGGGTTTGGATTTGAAAAATCGGCGCGGCGCATCGAAACCATCCCTGCCGGGACCGAGACAACGGCGTCGGTGCCTGTGGAAACGGTGCGCCGCGGGCTGTATTCTTCCGGGAAATTGATCATCGCCACCCGTTTTCCCCTGGGCCTTTTTCGGGCCTGGTCGAACCTGGACACCGGGGCTTCCGTCGTGGTTTACCCGAAACCGATCGCCGCTTCGATTAACCTGATAGATGGTTTTGATGCGGGTGATGACAAAAAAACGACGGAGACGAGGGGCGTGGATGACTTCAAGGGCCTTAAACAATACCGGCCGGGTGATGCCATTCAGCATATCTCCTGGAAAACGCTTTCCAGGGGCCATGGAATGTTCACAAAGGAGTTTTTTGGCGAGAATAGCGGCTCAGTGGTGTTGGACTACTCAACCGTTCAGGGCGTAGATATGGAAGAGAGGCTGTCGAAGCTTGCGGATATGATAATTCAGGTCAGCCGGATGGAAACGGCTTACGGTTTGAGTCTACCGGGCAGATACCTGCCGCCCGATAAGGGGGACCGGCACAAGCATGAATGCCTGAAAACGCTCGCCTTATTCGATTTTGATGAATGAATAGTTCATGAATGACCAGGATAAATACCTTCCACACATTATTTCAGCATTGATTATTGCCATTCTGCCGCATCTGGGCCGGCTCCCGATCTGGATTATTGTATGGTGTACGGCCATGTGGGGGTATATCCTGATTTCTTTGAAGTTTCAGTGGCCCCGCCCGAACAGAGCGGTTCGGATTATATTATCCGTGCTTGGCCTTATCGGGTTGCTGGCTACCTACAGTTATCGAATCGGGCCGAATGCTTACTTGGGTCTTCTTGCCATAATGGCGGCGCTTAAACCGTTTGAGATAAGCACCCACCGGGACCGGATGATCAGCCTTTTCCTGGCATATTTTATCGTTATCACCAGCCTGCTTCAGTCCGAATCCTTGTCCATCACCCTCTATATGTTCCTGTCCGTGTTTGTCACCACTGGGGCGTTGATTCGAATAAACGATCCTATGGGCAGATTTAAAACGGATCTCAGGCTGGCCGGTATCATCATGGCCCAGGCGATTCCGCTGATGGTCATTCTGTTTTTCCTTTTTCCCCGGATTCAGGGCAGTATTTTTGGCCTTTCCCAGGCGCCGGCCGGAAAAACCGGTTTCTCGGAGTGGTTAAGGCCGGGCAGTATTGCACGGCTGGTGGAGAATAATGATATCGCATTTCGCGCCGAATTTGAAAAAAATATGCCGCCGGCCGGGCAGCTTTATTGGCGGGGTATTGTTTTCCATGAGTTTGACGGTACAAATTGGCACCGGTTGAAGCGGCTTCCAGAAATCGGCCATTTGCCGGAAGGCCGAAAAGCGGTTGCCTATACCGTTGCTTTGGAGCCCCATGGCGATCGTTGGTTGTTTGTGCTGGACCGCCCGGCATCAAAACCGAAATGGACGCGTCTGCACGCGGACTATACCCTCAGGAACATGCGGCCGGTGAACCGGAAAAAATATTATGAGATGACCTCTTTCCCTTCGCCCCGAAAAGGCTCCCTATGGGGGGTGGAAGCAGCCGAACAGCTTCCAAAAAAGGGGAACCCAAAATCCCGAAAGCTGGCGGCAGATTTTGCCGAAAACGCGGTGTCGGTAAATGAAATCGTGGGCCGGGCCATGATGTATCTTCAGGACAACGGGTTTGTGTATACATTGCAGCCCCCGGTGCTGGGCCGGGACCCCATAGACGATTTCCTGTTTCAATCCAGAAGGGGCTATTGCGAGCACTATGCGTCGGCATTTGCCTTTCTCATGCGGGCGGCCGGAGTACCGGCCCGGATTGTCGGCGGCTATCTTGGTGGTGAGGTCAACCCGTTCGGGGATTACCTGATTATTCGACAGTCCGACGCGCATGTATGGGTGGAGGTCTGGTCCGAAGAAAAGGGTTGGATACGGGTAGATCCCACCTCTGCAGTGGCGCCGCAGCGGATTACGGAAGGAGTCTCCGGGGCGCTGCTGGAAGGGGAATTCTCAGGCGGCCTGTTCGGCGGCTGGTTTGATCAGGTGCGCTTCGGCTGGGACGCCGTCAGTTCAAGCTGGGAAGCATGGTTCAGCGGGTATTCCCACCTGGAGCAGGAATTGCTGCTTGAGCGTTTTGGAATCCGGATGGGATCATGGAAGGGGCCGCTGACGGTCTTTTTGCTGGTTTTTGGGTCGATTTTTCTAATTACAGGGATATATGTATTTTTTCAATTAAAGCCGGTGGCCATGGAAAAAGACCGGGTCCGAATATGCTATGAAAAATTCTGCAGCAATCTGGAAAAGGCCGGCCTCCCAAGACCGCCGGAAAAGGGTCCATTGGATTTCGGCAGCCAGGTCGCGCGGGAGCGGCCGGATTTAAAACCGGCGGTGGATGAGATCATTCAGCTTTATATCGGGCTTCGGTATCGGCATGGCCATAATATTGATATGGAAAAGCGGTTTTGTAGGCTGGTGAGAGGCTTTAGGCCTCGGAAAAAATAGCAGTTATTTATTGATGTACAGGTAGTCAAGTCAAGATAAAAAAAATTGACCAACTTGGTCCGTTTTGGTATAGTAAACCATCAATAACCTATTAGACTTGGAGGCGGTGAGATTACCATGAAGATCGTCAATATATCCGAAGCAAAGACCAACCTTTCCAAGCTGGTTGCGCTTGTTTATCGGGGTGAGAGAGTGGTTATAGCCAAAAATAACCTTCCGCTTGTTGACCTGGTTGTTCATAAGCCGGAGGGGAAAAGGAAGCTTGGCCTGTTGGCAGGAAAATTTAGCGTGCCGGATAACATAATGGCAGAGGATGAAGAAATAAATTCCATGTTCTATAGCAACGACAAATGAATATTATTATCGATACGCATATTTTTCTTTGGGCATTATCCGATCCCGCTCGGATCAATGAGGCAAAACGGTCAGCGTTGGAAGATTTGTCAAATACGATATATGTCAGCGCTGTCACTATTGCCGAACTCATGATAAAGGCATCTTTAAAAAAACTTCGAATGGGTTTTAATCCATTGGAAATGGCTACAGAAAGCGGTTTCGGGTTACTCGATTTTAAGCCAGAAGCGGCTCTATTGCTAAAAGATATGCCATTTTATCATAAAGATCCTTTCGACCGAATGCTTGTTGCCCAGAGCATTGCCGACAATTATCCGATCATGACGGAGGACCCTAAAATAGCCCTGTACAATTGTCGAGTGATTTAATGGAAGTGTGGAAGGGCACATACGCTGCGAGGGGAGATGGCTTTCGATTTACATTTTAATCTTTTTTTTAAACTTTCGGTGCCATCCCCAGTTTTCATAGTATTCCCAGCTGGCAATTTGATTTAACTCTTTGATTTCACTATTCTTTTCTAAGAGACTCGCCCGGAGGACGTCGCCTATGGATAAAAGTCCCAGATAGCGGTCCTCCTTTTTAACGAGAACGTGGCGGATAAACAGTCCCAAAAACATTTCCTGGAGCTGGATTATCGGAGTACCCGCCTGCGCGGATTTTAACTCAGTCTGCATGTAATCCTTGATTTTTGCTGTCTTTGGGTCAAATCCCGCTTCAAGACTGTTTCTCAGATAGTCCCGTTCCGACCAGATGCCTTCGATGACGTCATTCCGAGACACCAGGATGGCCCCGATATGGTTTTCCACCATCTTCCCTATGGCCTCATAAATGGTGCGCCCCCCGGAAATAGTCACCAAAAGGGGCGTTCCCTTTCCCTTTAATATGTCTTCTGCGGTCTTCATTAGTGCCCCCTTTATTTACTTGTTAAATCTTAAATCATATATTGATGGCTTCGTAAAAAGTCCAATATCTGTGTTGCGCTGCATCCCTCGGAATTTCACGTACAGCTAAGTACGCTGCATTCCTCGGGATTTGCGCGCCATCTAATCTTAAATGGGGCTTGAACTTTTTTCTTTGCCATCCCAAAATCGACTTTTTACGAGATTGTCATATATTTATTTTCTCAGCCGCCTTTTAGGAGAATTCGTCATACATGATCATCTCCGGCTCCACCCCCAAACTGTCCAGCATGTTTTTCATGGCGGCGATCATGGGCGGGGGGCCGCAGAGGTAGTATTCGACTTCAGACGGGTCGGGATGCGCCTGCAGATAATTATCATGCAGGCACTGGTGGATAAACCCAACCAGCCCCTCCCATTCATCATCCGGCAGGGGATCGGATAGAGCGACATAATAGGAAAAATTTTCGAATTCCTGGTCAAGCTTTTGGAATTCATCGTCATAGAGCATTTCCATCCGGTTCCTGGCCCCGTACCAGAAGGTGATCTTCCGGTCGGTATCAAGCGTCAGCAGCTGATGCCGCAGATGGCTCCGCATGGGCGCCATTCCCGCGCCACCACCCACAAAGCACATTTCCCGGTCGGTATCCCTGGCCAAAAACTCCCCGAAAGGCCCACTCATGGTCACCCGCTCGCCGGGTTTTAAGCTGAAAATATAGGATGAGCCTACCCCCGGCGGCGCATCCGGCGCATCCGGAGGCGGCGTAGCGATACGCACGTTAAAGATCATGCGTTTGTTGTCAGCGGGGGGATTGGCCGCGGAATAAGCCCGGAATACCGGCTCCTCATTGACCGCCTTTAAGTTCCAAAGGTTGTAATAGTCCCAGGTCGCTTTATACGGTTCTTCGATCTGGAAATCGGAAAATGAAATGACATATTCGGGGATATCGATCTGCATGTAGATCCCGGCATTAAACTCCACCGGTTCGTCCATATCCACCACCAGCTCCTTGATAAAGGTCCCGATATTTTTATTTGAGGCCACGGTTCCGGTGAATTTCTTAATGCTGAAGATCTCCGGCGGGATTTCGATTTTCAAGTCCTGGCGGATTTTTAACTGGCAGGAGAGCCGGATGTTGTCCGCCTTTTCCTGCCGGGAAAGATGGGGCAGCTCGGTTGGCACGATTTCCCCGCCGCCCGCCAGCACTTTGCACTTGCAAAGCCCGCAGGAGCCGCTTCCCCCGCATGCGGAGGGCAGGTAGATGCTGTGCTGGTTCAGCGCGGAAAGGAGATTTGTGCCCATAGGAACGGTCAGGGGGTTCTCTTCATCCTCGTTGATCACAATTTTTCGGTCGCCCTTCTGGACGATTTTGGCCTCAACAAAGAGCAGAAGCAGGACGAGAACCAGAATAATCCCCGTAAAAACGCCTAAGCTGATAAGATATATCAATAATAACAAATCCTTACATAGTTATACCGGAGAACATCATAAATGCCATAGCCATAAGCCCGGTGACGATCATGGTGATGGCAAAACCCTCCAGGCCCCTTGGCAGGTTCGCATAGCGCAGTTTGATTCGGACCGCGGCCATGGCCACTATGGCCAGCATCCAGCCCACACCGGAGCTGAAGCCATATACCACGGATTCGATAAACGTGTAGTTGCGCTCAACCATAAACAGCGAGCCCCCAAGTATTGCGCAGTTGACGGCAATCAGGGGTAGAAAGATGCCAAGATTGGCGTAAAGGGCTGCAGAAAAACGGTCGATGATCATTTCCAGGGCCTGCACCATGGCGGCAATAACGCTGATAAAAACGATCAGCTTCAGAAAGCTCAGGTTAATGTCTGATAGACCAGCCCAGGCAAGGGCTCCGGGTTGCAGCAGGTAGCTAAAGATCAGCCAGTTCAGCGGCACCGTGATGCTTAGGACAAAGATTACGGCAAACCCCAGTCCGATGGAGGCCTCAAGGTTGCGGGAGACCGCCACAAACGAACACATCCCAAGGAAATAGGCCAGGAGGATATTTCCCGCAAAAACCGAATTTAAAAACAGGCTGACAAGATCGACCATAATTTAAGGTTTAAGGTTTAAGGTTTAAGGTTCAAGGTTTAAGGCCCCTGGTTCCAGGTATAGCCAATGTAGGGGAAGGCTTCAGCCGTCCCGGGTCATGATATAAAACACAGGGTCTTGCCATCATTCCTTAGTCGTTAAGTACTTCTGCAGCCAGGCCATTAATCCGATGATAATAAATGCGGCCGGTGCCAGCAGCATGATGTTCATATTTTCATATCCGGCCTTGTAAAAGGTCTCGGGCACGACCGAAAAGCCGAAGATGTTGCCTGAGCCGAAAAGCTCCCGGATAAAGGCCACGGAGAGCAGGACCGATCCGTAGCCCGCCCCGTTTCCAAGGCCGTCGATGAATGCCAGGTGAGGCGGGTTGGATAGGGCGAATCCTTCGGCCCTGCCCAGGATAATGCAGTTGGTGATGATCAGCCCCACAAAAACGGAAAGCAGCTTGCTTACATCATACATGTAGGCCTTCAAAAATTCATCCGTGATGATGACCAGCGAGGCGATAACCGCAAGTTCAACGATGATCCGGATGTTTGACGGGATGTAGTTCCGCATGGCGGAAACAATCAGGTTGGAAAAGGAAACCACAAACGTCATGGCAAGGGCCATCACAAAGGCGGTTTTTAACTGCACGGTTACCGCCAGGGCCGAACAGATACCCAGCATCTGCATGTTGATGGGGTTTTCCGTCCAGGCGGGCCCGGCGAACGTCTTAAACGATTTAGTTCTGGTCAGTTTCATCGGTGTCGCACCATGGTGGTTCTTCTTCCTGCATTCGGCATTTCAAGCGGTTTTTGCGGAATGAAACGGATACCGGTTCATATTCAGTTAGGGTCTGCTGCAAGCCCTGGCTCAGGTATTTGCCGGTCAGCGTCGCCCCGCTGATGCCGTCCACGTAATACGGCAGTTTTTTATCCGGCACCTTTTTTTCCGCTTCCCCCTTGGCAATGGAGACTGAGACGAACTCCCCCGTTTGATTGACTATTTTTTTTCCTTCAAACATTTCCTGGAACCATTTCGTGTCAATTTCACCGCCCAAGCCCGGTGTCTCCGAATGTTTGTACACGGTAAAGCCGGCAACCGTTGAACCGTCGTTTTCAAGGGCCATATAGGCATAAATTTTTCCCCACAGCCCTTGGGATTCAATCGGGATGATGTAGGAGCGAATTTCTTGGTTTTGGGTATAGAGATAAAGGGGTAATGTCCGGGACTTTTCACCGGCAAGATCCGGTGACAAGATTTGGCCGTCCGGACTGACCGCCATTTTAGTGATGTTTTTCTGATAGATCGTTGCGATTTCGTCCGGCGTGTAGGCTTTTTCCCGGGATATCAAATCCACCGACAGGAGGATGTTTTTGCGTCGGTCATTCAACATGTTCTTCTGCTGGATTTCCTGCAGGGCGGTAGCCGCAGCCGTCAATAAAACACCGCAGACCAGGCACATGCCCAGGGCAAACACGATGGATTTTAACTTGTCAGGCATTTGGTATCCTTTTGGCGATCTTCAGGCGGATTTCCGTGTATTCCATAAGCGGCGCAAAGAGGTTCATGAAGAGGATGGCCAGCATCACCCCTTCCGGAAACGCCGGGTTGAAAACCCGGATCAAAACGGTCAGCATCCCGATCAAAAATCCGTAAATCCAGCGGGCCCGGTTTGTTCCCGGCCCTGAAACCGGGTCTGTGGCCATATAAGCGATGCCAAAGGCAAAACCCCCTGAAAATAAGTGGTAAATCGGATTCACGCCGAACCAGGGGAGTGAATTCGGGCCGGCAAACAGGTTCAAAACGGAAGCCATGGTCAGAAGACCTAAAATACCGCCCACAATTATCCGGAAATTGGCTATTCCGAGAAAAACAAGAAATGCCGCGCCGATCAGGCAAAGAAGGGCAGAAGTTCCGCCGATGGTTCCCGGGTAATGGCCCAATAAAAGCCTGGATAGGTTATAGCCATTGGCATGGAGCAGATCCTCAATCGTGTTGAACGGTGCGGCCAGCTCCGTGAAAGAAAGGGGAGTGGCCCCGGTCACCGCGTCAACCGCCTGTCCGGCTTTATTCCGGACCGCCACCCACACGGCGTTCCCGGACATTTGGGCCGGATAGGCGAAAAACACGAAGGCCCGCGCGGTGAGCGCCGGGTTGAAAATATTTCTGCCCGTGCCGCCGAAAATTTCCTTTCCAATGACAATACCGAATGACATGCCCACCGCCACCTGCCACAGGGGGATATCCGGCGGAAGGGTCAGGGGGTACAAAAGCCCCGTTACCAGAAGCCCTTCGCTTATTGGATGTTTACGGATGGCGGCAAACAGGGTTTCCCAGAAAAAGCCCACCAAATAGGAGACGAGAATAATCGGCACCACGAAGTAAAACCCCGTCAGAAAGACAGGCAGCATCTCCGTTGACAGCCCTGACGCCAACCGGCTCTGATAGCCGGCATTCCAGATACCGAAAATCGTTGGCGGCAAAAGCGCCACGATCACCAGGCTCATAAACCGTTTAAGATCCAGGCTATCCCGAATAGCAGGTTTTTTCGTCGTCGGGATGACGGGATAAAGAAAAAAGGCCTCCGTGGCTTCGAAAAACGGCCCGAGTTTTTCCAGTCTGCCGCCTTCTTCAAAAAGATCCCGGCGGGCATCAAACAGGCGCTGTATGTATTTTGCAATCCTCTGCATCGGTTTATGGCCTTATCTCTCAGTGCCTCAATGCTTCTATATTTTCCCCAGGTAATACTTTTGTTTCATATCCTTAAATGTCTCCGTCAATTCGATCTTCGACGGGCACACATAGGAGCACAGCCCGCATTCCACGCAGTCGAGAAGGCCATGGGCCAATGCCTCCTCGATTTCTTCGGCATAAATGCATTTGTAGGTGTACTGGGGCATAATGTCCACCGGGCAGATGGCGGCGCAGTAGCCGCAGTTGATACAGGCCCTAAGCTCCCCGTGCCGGTCGGCATCCACCGGCAGTTTGGGCCGGGTAAGCGCCGAAAGAAACGTCCGGGAACATGTCGGTTTTCTCAGTCCCGGCCGGGCGAATCCCAGCAGTTCATTTTCCTTTACTTCCGGAACCAGCATGAGGGATGTTTCATAAAGCCCCATGTAATCGTCAGGTGAAGCATTATAACCGGTAAAAACACCGCCCGCGATCCATCGATAGTCATCAGGCCGCTCGATTTTACTGACCAGGGACTCCAACGGCGCGCCGAGCCGCGTGCGGACATGACGGTTGTTGTCCGTATGCCCGCCGGATACCGCCATTACCCGGGATACCGGATATCTGCCGGAGAGGAATCCCTCGGCCAAAAGGAGCACATCCTGGCCGTTAACATACCAGGCCCGGTTTTCTTTGGCGGACTGCTTGGTCTGATAATGCATTACGCCCGGATCGCCGGCCGGAAACCGGCCGCCGGCCCGGTGGGTTATAACGGTTTTCAAGCGCTCATCCGTTACCGGGTAGTCGGCGTGCTCATAAACAAAGACCCGGTCGCAGAGTTTCTTAAGTATCTTAATCCCGAATAGAAACTGTTCTTTTGCCGATTCACCGGTCAGATAGACGCCCGATGCCGGATGATAAGGGGCCGTGATATCCAGCGGCACCCAGATGGCTGACGGCGATTCCTTGGGATCGGCAATGCCTTTAAAGGGGATGCCGCGAATGAATGGCCATAGGCCTTTTTCCAGCAAGGCGTGTATGACATCGTCTCCCCTCATCCGGGAAAGCCGAGCCGCATCAACTATCGAGAACGTTTCGTAAGGCTCTTCTTCTTCGATTTTAATAACAATTGTTTCAATGACGCGGCGGGGCCCGTATTTAATATCCACGACTTCACCGCCGCCCGGGGAAGGCAGCTTTAAATCCGTGTTACCCTTGTCTTCAATCAAGGGCAGGCCTAATTTTATGCGATCTCCGGGATTGACCAGGAGCCGTGGTTTTATCAGGGGGATTCGATTTGGGGTAGCAGCTACATGGTAAGGCGCAGAAATCGATTCGATTCGGTTTGCCGGCTTTCCGGCAACCGTAAATCGGCAGCGGTTTTTAACGGAAACGGTTTTCATCAGGTTCTTGGGGCCTTATTCGCTCAGTGTCTTATTTTTATAGTGCCTCACTACCTCTATAACTCATTAATCATTAATTATCTCTTTTGCAACTTTCCTTTTATGGCTTCCACCGCCACATAAACGACGGGCACGTAGGCCAGGGTCAGGGCGGTAGCAACCAAAAGGCCCGCTATAGCGACAACGGCAAGCGGCGATAGGCGTTCGAGCCCGACGGCAAGTTCAAGCGCGATGGGGAGCATTCCCGCGATAGTACTGAATGCCGTCATTAGGATGGGCCGGGTCCTCCGCTGGATGGCGTTTTTAACCGCCTCATGCATCGGCGTCCCCTTTTTTCGGTCGGCTTCGATAAACTCGATCAAAAGGATCGAATTGTTGACCACGATGCCGGATAAAAGCACCATGCCCATGGCCGCGGGCATGCAGAAATGTCGGTTTAATAAAAGCATTCCCCAGGGAACCCCGATAAAGGCGAGGGGTATGGCGGACATAATGATCAGGGGTTGCACAAAGGACCGAAAGGTGATCGTGAGGGAAAAGTAGAGCAGCAGCAGGGCAAGCCCCATTGACATGCCCAGCCGGCCAAAACTCTCCTTCATCTGTTCGATTTCTCCTTCCTGCGAGATAGCATATCCGGCCGGTAGCTCTATATTCGAAAGCGCCTTATTCACCTGATCTTGAAGATGTGTGATTGCGGTGGTGGCCCGGTAGCCAAGCACATCCACCGTGGGTTGAAGCCCCTGCCGGGTAATCACCGTCTGTCGCCAGACTAGCTTGAGGCGAGCGATTTCGTCCAACACCACCGGCCCATTCGGCCCCGGAATCTGGATTGTTGCCAGGTCTCCGGGTGTCTTCATGCGCTTTTTATCAAACCGGAAGCGAATGTTGTAGCCGTCTTCGCCTGGTACCTGGAAGCTTGAGGCAACGATACCCCTTGTTGCAGCGGTCAGCGTTTCGGAAACGTCGGAAACATTGAGACCGTTTGCGGTTAGCAGGCTTTCATCAAGGTCTATGGCTATTTCCCGACGGGTACGATCCCAGGTCCGGGAGATGGAAGTCAACCCTTTGATGGTGTATAGACGATTTTTTACCATATCCGCCAGTTTGTCGAGTATCTCCGGATCAGGACCGGATATCATGACATCGATGGGCGCGGCAATGGCCGATAGCGGGGTAGCCCCGTAATCATAAACATGAACGGATTTTAACCCTGTTATATTGGCGAACGCCTGCCGGAGGTCCGATTCAATTTCCCAGATGGACTCCGGTCGTTCAAACCGGTTTTTAAAGTGCGCGGTAATCATGCCTTCCTGGGATGTTCGCTCGGCGCCGAAACTGATGACGCTGGGTTCTGCCCCAACAGCCGTTGACATCCGGATAAAGCCTGGCTCTGATTTTATCTGCGCCTCCATCCGGGAGACCACGGCCTCCGTCTCGGCAACCGACGTGTTCGGCCAAGTTTCAAAGGAAATCTTAATAATTCCGGTATCCATGGGCGGCATTAGGTCCCGGCCGGCCAGCGGCATCTGCCGGAGGCTCGCCAACAGAATGACGATTAAAAGGGGGAAAATAAGGATCCCCCACTTGGAGGCGCCAATTCTGAAAACGCTTGAAAACATCCGCTGAAGGGGAAAAAGCCAAGCATTTCGGATTTTTTCGACGACGGCTTCTATTCGATTGATACGCCGGCCCTTGATGAGGTATTGGGCCAGGAGGGGGATTACCGTTATGGATATGACATAGGAGGAGAGCAGCGCAATGGAGAGCACTACCGTCAACGGCCGAAGGATTTTTTGGGAATATCCACCGACGAACATAATGGGCAGCAAAACGGCTATGGTGGTTGCGGTGCCGGCAAAATCGGCCAGAAAGATTTCGTTGGTTCCTTCAACTGCGGCCTGAAAAGGCGTTTTTTGGCCAGTTTGGGCATGCCGGTCGATGTTTTCAATCACCACGATGGCATCATCCACTAAAAGACCGACGGCGAGGATAATGGCGGTTAGGGTGACGATGTTTAATTCGTAGCTTAAGAGATTCATACCCGCAAAAGTGAGCAGAAACGTAAACGGAATGGATACGGCCGCCAGGAGTGTCATCCGCGTTCGGGCCAGCATCAGGAATATGACGGCCACCGTTAGAATCACCGCGTCCCGCAGCGAGGTTATCAGGTTTTCGACAGATGTGTGGATCAATTCTCCCTGGGTGTCTGCCACTTCGAATTGGAGGCCGGGAAAGGCCGAGCGGATTTTTGGCAGGGCCCCCTCGAGTGCCGTAAGTGTTTCTGTGACATGGCCGTTTTCCGCCCGCAGGATATTGATACCGATGGCCGGATGGCCGTTGCCATGGTAAAAGGAGCGGCGCTCCTTATGCGTGGTTTGTATTCGGACGATATCCCTGAGGTATACCGGCGTCCCCCTGTCTTGGCCGATGACGATGTCGCCAAGCTGGTGCCTGAGTTCCCGTTCGCCTTTAATTTTTATCAAAAATTCGCCTTTTTCCCGGTAAAGACGGCCGGTGGGGATGTTCCGATTTTGGGCGGATATGGCGGAAACCACTTGACGGACGGAAATATTCAGATCCGCCAGGCGGTCGGCATTAACGACGAGCCGGATTTCCGGTTCATACCCCCCGAACACTTCCACATTCGCAATTTCGGGAACCCGCAGGAGGGCTTCCTTGATTTCATTGTCGCAGAGCTGGCGAATTTTTGAAAGAGACAGAGTGGTGTCGGATTTGGGGGATACGGCAAGGGTTTGTAATGGCTGGGTGGCGTCGCTTACCCGGAACAGCCGGGGCGGCTGCATGTCCGGCGGAAGCTCCGGCATAATTCGGTTAAGCGCCGCATCGACATCCGTGACCGCCGCATCCAGGCCTTTCTCATACTCAAATTCAACCTTTACCGCAGCTGTTTCGTCCCGGATGGTGGCCCGGACCGTGCGGGTCTGGTCAATGGTGGCCAGTTCCCTTTCCACGCGTCGGGAGATGTCGTCGGCCATATCTTCTGCCGATGCCCCCGGCCAGACTAAAAGCACGGCTACCTGGGGGTAGTTGGCATCCGGGAAAAGATTCAATGGCAGGCGCTGGAAGCTGAAAAAACCAAAGGCGACCCCTAACAGCAGGATAGCAATTATGCCGTGCGGCCGTTTAAGGTAGGCTGTCGCCCAATTCATGGACCCTCCGGTCCTACGGGCTGAACCGGGACGTTATCGTCCAGTGTTATCAGCATGGCTTCACTGCCGGAAACAAGCCGGGAACCCACAGGAATTTCACCTTCAACTACGGATAGGCCGCCGGATTTGCCAAGAAGCTTAACAGGCAACGATCGGGCGGTCTTGTGTTTTTCGTCAACAATAAATACGTGACAGGCGTCGTCCTGCTCAAGCAGACAGCTCAGTGGAACGATCAGGCCTTCGGGTCGGTTCACAATCATATCAACACCGACCTTTGATCCGCTGAGAAGGCCAAAGGGTTTTTTTTTGACGCGTATCTCAATCGTGGCAAGTGCACCGGGACTAATAGCCGGCTGGATGCGGTCAATCAAAATATCCGTTCGCCTGTCTTTGAACTTGAGAACAGCGGTATCGCCTGGGGCTAATCGGTCGGCGGTTGCCCGGGGGACATGAACGAGAATTTTGTATCCGGCCCCTGGTTGTTCCACGCGAAGTACTGGTGTGCCCGGCACCGTTAGGTCTCCGGGATCTTTCATGCGCCGGGTGATGGTGCCGTCAAAAGGGGAGGTAATACGGGTGTATTGAACTGAAACCTCGGCTGCGGAAAGCTCTTTTTCAAGTTTTTTGACGCGGGCGCGGTCCAGCACGTATTGGCGCCTGGCTTCATCCAATGTTTCTTCGGAGACATGGTTATCCCGGACAAGCACCTGCCGCCGTTCATATATTTTTTCCGAAATGACAAGTGATTCCCTTGCTCCTTTGAGCTCGGCGGCAACGGCGGCTTCCTCCCGTTTCGGGAGCCTGGCGTCAAGAACAGCGGCCGCCTCCCCTTTTTTTATGGTATCGCCTACGTCACCGGCCACAGCATACAGATGGCCGGTGATTCGGGGGGATAGATCTGCGTAAACCAAGGGCTCGATAGTGCCGATATAGTGTTCCACAATCGGCAGCCGCCCACCTTTCACTCGAGCGGTGTGAACCGGGACCGGCCGGACAGCGGGCGGCGATTTCTCCGATAGTTCGGATTGCCGGTATTTTATCAGAAAAACGGCGCTGATCGCCAGCATCACCCCCAAACCGGCGAACAACAGGAATTTCTTCAGGCGTTTGCCTTTTCCATTTTTCATAGGGTTACGGGGGTTTTCATGCTGGCACCGTCAGCACCGGAATATCCGTGCAGCGCAGCACCCGCTCGGCCACGGAGCCGAAATCATAATGGCTTTCCCTGCCCCGGTTGGCCATAATCACGATATCCGCGCCTTCTTTTTTGACCAAATCCAGAATCTTTTGAGTGGGATCGCCCACATCGATATGCCGGATATAGAGCGGGCAGCTTTCAAGAAACTTCTCGCAGAGCTCATCCAGTCTTTTTTCAGCGGTCTCCTTCTCCCATTGCCGCATCCGCTCGTAATCCTCTTTGGGGTTGAAATCGCCGTAGGCGGCGCCGAACTCGACATACTCCTTCAACACATAAAGGATGTGGATTTCAGCTTGATACTGCTGGGCAATGGAGGTTACATAGGGCAGCGCCTTGGCGGCGTTTTCGGATAAATCCGTGGGCCAGACAATTTTTTCGATTTTCATGGGTCACCTCTTTTTTGCTGTAAAGATTAATGGATATTAAACTTAAATACCTTGATCTAAGTCAAAGACTCAAAGGTTCCTGTATTTTTGTTGTTGTATCGTATATCAAAATAGGGCTTCCTGGAAAAGGCATAAAACAGTTCAAACTGGATACGTTTTAACCGGCTATTATCCGCCGCATCCCAAATTCGGATCCGCGGAAGCTGCGCCCCTTCGAATGCGTTTTTTCTTTTTGATCTGGCAGAGAAGGGTCTTATAGACGGGAAACCCGGATATTATATCAAACTGTTGGTCATCGGTTAATTCGTTGATATTGGCCTGCTGCCATTCCGGTGTGCCAAGCGGACCGCCGCCGCCAACCGGCGCATAAACGAATCCTGGCATGATCCGGTCGGTAACTGCGGCCTTCATGGTCACTTGGCCGCGGGGCGTCTTGATGCTCACGCCGTCGCCGCTGCGGATATTCCGAACCGCTGCATCATCCGGGTGGATCTGTACGGCCGGATAGGGGAATTTTTTGATAAAACCGGGGATGGCCTTCAGACATGATTTCATATCCGGCTTAAACGGCCCGGTTCCTAAAATCAGGGGATAGCGTGCCGTCAACTCCGGGTTGCTCACCGGCGTTTCATCTGATTCTTCATATTTGGGCAGGCCTTCGTATCCGAAATCGGAGAGTGTGGTCGAGAAGATTTCAAATTTGCCTGAAGGTGTTTCAAATCCGGCTTTGCCATCATTTCGCAAAAGCCCCTTTTCCCACTTGCGATAAGTCATGGGCGGATGGGGCATATAGAGAGCCTTTCTTTCTGCGGCCATAAGATCGGCCATGGTGAACCCTGAGGTACGGAGGTTGTTCGCCAGAATTTCATCCGGGTGTTTGGGAAACCGATCGCCGTATCCCAAGCGTTCGGCAAGTTCTGTAAGAATTTGAAAGCCGGGTTTGGACTCACCCACGGGGTCAATGATCTGTTCCCGGTATCGGATGGCATTGCCGTAATAACAGTAGGAGGCATGCTCAAAGCCCGTGGCGGCCGGCAGCACCAAGTCAGCATAAGCGGCATCCGCTGTCAACTTCAAATCGATGCTGACCAGAAAGTCGAGGCTTTCCATGGCTTGCTGCCATAGCCCGGCATTGGGCCAGGAAGTGATTAAAGAGGCACCCAGTACCAGCAAGGCCCGAATGGGATATGGGTCGCCATTAATGATAGCCTTGGGCAGAAGGCTGGCGTGGGGTTCGCCGCCGCAGTAATGGGCGTATAAGGGAAACCGGCCGTTGGCGATGGATTTTTCCCAGCCAGGACTGGCCACATGGTGCTGGGTAGATAGGTTAAAGGTCCGGTCCCGGCCGAGAAAACATCGCCCGCCCTCCACGTCGAGCTGACCGGCGATGGCCCAGAGCGTCATCACCGCCCGGATGTTCTGAACGCCGCTTTTAGTATATTCAAGGCCCGTGTACATGATGTAGGTGGCGCCTTCGGCCTCGGCGATGTGTTCGGCGAGTTCTTCAATGGTTTCCTCTGGAATTCCGGTTAGATACGACACCCGCTCCGGCGGGAAATCCCGGACATAGGCGGCAAAATCATTAAAACCTTGGGTCCATTCTTCGACAAACGCCTTGTCATAGGCATCATTCCGGATCATCACATGGGCCATTCCCAGGGCCAGGGCGCCGTCGGAGCCGGGTCGGATCGGAATCCATCGGCTGCCTTCCAAATCGCAGCATTGGGTCTTACGCGGGTCGATCACAATAATGTCCGCGCCCTCGGCAGCGGCGGTCTTGAGCCGTTCAAACATCGCCGGCGGCGTGGATGTAGACGGGTCAGTGCCCCAGACGAGGATCAGGTCCGCATTGTCCACATCGGAAAACATCTCGGTATGGAGGCATCCCATGGTTAGTTTGGGTGCCAGCACCCCTAAAGAGGTATAGCAGGGGGCGCCGACACCGAAGGTATTGGGCGAGCCATAGGGGAAAAGAAAGCTGGACGCCAGATAGATTTCTGAATTCTTCAGCTGGAAGGCATCCTTGAAGCCCCTTTCATAGGAGCCCGTGCCCGCATAAAATCCGACGGCCTCGGGCCCTGATGATTCTTTAATTTGCCGGAGCTTTTCAGCAATGATATCAAAGGCCGCATCCCAGCTGATGGTTTCAAACTCATAGGTCCCCTTGTGGCCGACACGCTTTAAGGGATGCGTCAGCCGTTTCTCTGAATAGACGATTTCTTCAACGCTTTGGGCAAGGGGGCATAAGACCCGGCCCATGGGAGCGCCGGGATCGGGCTCTAAGGCCACAATTCGTTCCTTCTCATCCAGATGAACGATTACGCCGCATCCGGGACTGTGAAAACAAAGACCGCAGATGCCTTGCCGCTTTTTCAAACTAAATGCTCCTTTAGCCTGAATTCATTTTTCTGCAGCCGACCAGGAACTGGGATGTGATGTGTTCCCAGAGGTTCTCGGTTTTTCGAATTTTCCAGGAGACCTCCCCTTGATCCGCAATTTCCAGGGGTGGATCAAATACCTCGAACTCGCCGGCAAAAAGCCGGCGCATGGTATCAATGCCCCGATGGCAGTAAGGAGTGCCGTTTTTGCTGCCGCCAAGCCAGCGCTCGGGTCGTGAAAATGCCGGATCCCAGGAAAAAGGGTCGGAAAAGAGAAACATGGACGTATCGGCTCGCAGCACCCGGTTTACTTCTGTTAAGTGTTTTAACGGATCCGATACTTTTTCCAGGATATTAATAGCCGCCACACTGGCAAAATCATGCTGGGGAAACGGCAGCGCCATCGCATCGGCCACAACAAAATCGACATTTTCGAAATTCCAGCCATTGTTAAATTTCAGATGTCTTTTTTGGGTGAGATGGCCTTCAACGATTAAATCGAAATCGAGCTGTTTGCGGCTGACAATCTCTCTGGCCTTGGCGATAAAGGCCGTGGAAGTATCCACGCCGATGACTCGCTCATGCGTTTTGGAAAGTTCAAAACAAAGCCGGCCGACAGCACAGCCTATGTCCAATGCATCGCCGCCACCGGATTGGAGGCTCTCAGACCAGATCCGGTACGCATCGGTAGCCCGGCTGTCATCCATATGATCCCCGAAATGGCTCCACAGGTAGGCCGAAAGCATTATAGGCGCATCGTATCCGTTATTTCCGTTTTTTATACGGGCCGTTTTTTGGGGCAGCACGATGGCAATTCCTTTCTTGATCGGATAGGTGCGGCCACAGACCCGGCAGTTGAGTTCGCCATCGATGATATCGCCGGATATCTCCCGTTGGTTTATCAATTCCAGCGGAATTTCTTTCGGCAGGCAGTCCGGACATCTCAATTTTTCCGTTACCCAGTGTTTCATTTATGCTCCTTCTAAGTAAATTCGGGTATTAGGTATTAGGTATTGGGTATTAGGTTAAAAAAAATCAAAGGCTTAGCCATGTAGGGCGGATAAACAAAGCGCATTCCTCAATTCCTGATCGGTTTATCGAGATTTGTACAACCAATGTAGTGGAAGGCTTCAGCCTTCCAGTGGACGCGTTTTGTTGTATCGGCCACTTCTGCGAATGGCGGGCTAAAGCCCGCCTCTACATCGCATCTACAATGGTTTTTTTGGGGGAAGCCGTATCAACTCCATGGATATCCAATAAAAACTTTTGCAATGTCTTCCAGAACAACTCAACGCAGATCTCAAGCTTTTGAATCTGGCCATTCTTAACTGTGTCTTTGGCTACATCATCAAAACGATCCAAATCAAGCCGCAAAGATTTCTCGAAATCATTTAGTGCCCGGTTTAATGCATCCAGTCGATATTCATATCCGCCGGCTTGTTCCATATCTCTATATCCTTAAGTGCAATCGACCTAAATTCCGGGTCCGCCCGAGTAAAATCCACAATGTCAATTTTGTAGGGAATAATTGATTCGTCCACTGCGTTCCGAATTTGGTGGTATAGCCGCCGCGGCAGTTTATCAGCTGACCACAGACCGATATCGACATCCGCCCTTTCACCGGCTTTGCCCGACGCACGGGAACCAAACAAAAAAACCATCACGTTGTCCGGATCAATTTTTGACAACACAATCTTTTTCAACAACTTTATGTACTTCTCTGGCGCCATGGCTACCAACCCAATAAGGCTTTACTTCCATCTTATGGTTAATGAAAACCAATTAAACTTATACCAATCCTGGCAACAAACTGCAATGATTTAAAATGACTTTTAATGGCATAGTAACCTGTAAAAACTTGACATACAGCTCACCCAATGGCATAAGGATACGGAAAAATTAATGGCAGGCGCTCATGCACCCCATTTATTTTGACTTATTGGAAGCTTTATTATATGATTCTTAAACTTTATAAAGCGTATTAATTTGCTCAATAACAGTTTGTCCCTGTCATTCCGAGCGGCAGCGAGGAATCTTTTGTCTGAAGATTCCTCGTGGCTTGCGCTCCTCGGAATGACAGAATAGAATATTCGCTCCAGGGAATGACAGAATAGAGTATTCGAACTTCGGAATAAGAACATGAATGCGGGTGGTGATCCCAAAAATTTGCATGATTACAGGGTATAAAAATGTTCATTTTTTTTAAAAAATCTGCCTTTCAAACCCTCTTTTTGATTTTATTTATATTTGCGATGATCATCGGATTCTCCAGCAGTCCGGTTTTTGCGGCCGACACTGTTGCAATCACTGCCCACCCTTCATCCGGCATAGCCCCCCTTGAAGTCCAATTGACTGTTAACTCTGCCCGCAGCTCCAGCATACCTAAAAAATATACAATTAATTATGGAGATGGGAGCGAAAAAGAGAGCTTTGAGACGAATAAATATAGCCATACGTTTACACACACATATGGTCCCGGGTTCTTTGAGCCGACAGCCATAGTTGTAAGAGAACTAATCGGCTCCACCCTTCCTTCTGATCCTGCTCCTGTGATTGTTGCCAAATGGAAATTCCAAACCGGCGATGAGATAGACTCCTCCCCGGCTATTGGACCGGACGGCACGATATATATCGGTTCCAATACGAACCATCTAACTGCCATTGATCCGGAGACCGGCCAAGAAATCTGGCACTATATAACCGATGATGATATCTGGTCATCACCGGCTGTCGGACCGGACGGAACAATCTATATCGGTTCTATGGATGGCCAACTTTATGCATTTAAACCGAATGGCGATTTGAAATGGTCGTTTTACGCCGGGGATGATATTTTTTCCTCACCGGCTATTGGCCCTGACGGGCGCATCATCTATATCGGCTCAACCAATGGCACCATGTATGCCGTTAATGCCAGCGGCACCTTGAAATGGGAGTACCCGGCAGGCGGGAAAATTATTTCATCCCCGTCAATCGGTCATGACGGTATTGAGCACGTTATCTATTTCGGCACTACTGATAAGCATATTTATGCTCTTGCGGCGGATAACGGGGACCTTAAATGGAAATTTCACACTGACGCTGAAGTATATGCATCGCCCGCCATCGGGCGAGACGGGCGCATCTATGTCGGCGAATGCCGGATTGGAGACGTCGACGCTACACATGGTGAAGAATATGATTTTAAGTTTTACTGCCTCAACCCGGACGGAACGAAAAACTGGTCTTATATCCAAGGAACGGGATTTTATTCTTCACCCGCCATTGGCCCCAACAGGCTTATTTACGTAGGCACATGGGATGGATACTTTTTTGCCTTTAATCCAAATGGCTCGGTCAACTGGTCTACCAGGCCGGGGCCGCCATACGGGGACATCAACTCGTCGCCGGCCGTGGGTTCGAATGGAGTAGTTTATGTTGGCAGCAAAAAAGAAATGTTCTATGCGTTTGAGCCCCCCGCGGAGTGGGATGAAAAAGATTGGAACTGGGGATTTCAGACAGGCGATGACATTATTTACTCATCGCCTGTTATAGACGCTGAAGGAACGATCTATTTCGGCTGCCGGGATGGTTACCTTTACGCCGTCAATGAGGGGAAAAATATGACCGCAGCGGACAGTTCCTGGCCCATGTTTCGTGGTAATGCAGCGCACACCGGGCTTGCGGAAAACATTACGATTTCTGATATTATTTCAACCGACCCAATGGTTAACAGCACCGGCGTAAACAGGAAAATTAAACAAATCAGAATTAATTTTTCTCCCGACATCGAGCCGAATCAAATTGATATTGACAAATTTAAGCTTAAACAAAAAAAAGGGGATACTGTCGAAGGTTACGCGTATCTTGATTTTACCAGTTATAATAATGCTGGATACATGCCGACGGCAATTTTTGAAAGGCTTGATGATGAAACCCCGCTGCCATACGAGACAGAATACATTGCCTCCATCACATACAAGCCAAAAAGCGAAGATTCAACTGCAGAAGAGGAGGAGGAGGAGGAGGAAAAAAGTTATTCCTTTTCCTTTAGAACTGAAGAGGAACCCGGCCACTCCCACCATGGCAGCGGAGACGCTACGCTTGGCTGTTTTATAGGAACTATATCGCAATAAAGCATCTAACAAACAAGCACCAAATATAAACACAAATCTCAAATCACAAATTACAAACAAGCACCAAATAATAAACAAGCACCAAATCACAAATAACAAATTACAAACAAGCACCAAATAATAAACACAAATCTCAAATCACAAATAACAAATTACAAACAAGCACCAAATAATAAACACAAATCTCAAATCACAAATCACAAATTACAAACAAAATCCTCAGAGGAATCTTGTTGGTTAAAAATTTCTCGCTACCGCCCGGAATGACAAAGGACTCTGGGAGAGACGGACTTTAAACTGCCTTAAAACAACATGCGGAAGACATTTAGATCTGAAAAAGTTTATAATGAAAAGGTTTGTTTCGAAAATTGGAATTTGGAATTTGTTTGAAATTTGGTGCTTGGGATTTGTGATTTTAGACAAACATCTGTGCCCTATACCCTTACCCTATACCCTATACCCTATACCCTATACCCTATACCCTATACCCTATACCCTATACCATCTTAATCCTTATCATGATCCATTTCCATCCGCCTTATCCTCAACAATGCTTCCTCAATCAATTTTCGGTTGAATGAAATGACATCGCCTAAAAGGCCCACAATCATTATCTGGAATCCCAGAAGAAAAAGAATGGCCGCCAGAATCAGGGATTGAATATGTCCACCGCCTTGGCCAGCCAGATAGAAAATCAAAAACCGCACAGAAGGGATAAGCGCCCCGATAATACAAATCATCCCAATGATAAAAAAAGCCCGCAACGGCTTGAACATCGCGTACATTCTAACCATTGTGGAGATCTGCTGCACGATAAAGCGGGGAAGACTTTTAATTAACCGCGAGTCCCGGGTTTTGGGGTTTGTTCCCACCGGCACGCTGGCTATCTTCAACTTCTTATTCCCCGCCTGTATAATTGTTTCCACCGTGTAAGAGTACGCTGATACGATATTGGTCTGCATGGCCGCCTCCCTTGAAAACGCCCGGAAACCGCTTACTGCATCCGGCACCTTAGTGCCGGAAAGTAGCCTGACCACCATGCTTCCCGTTTTCTGAAGCTTTTTTTTTATAAAACTGAAATCGTCTATGGTTTCCGTCTTCCGGTCGCCTACCACGATATCCGCTTCCTCTTTTATAAGCGGCTGTACTAACTTGGCAATATCCGCCCCCTGATACTGATTGTCGCCGTCCGTATTGACGATAATATCCGCCCCCAAATCCAAACAGGCATTTAATCCGTACATAAAAGACATGGCCAAACCCTTGTTGCCGCGGTTCTGAACGATATGATCCACGCCCACCTCTCTGGCGACGTCAACCGTTCGGTCCGTGCTCCCGTCATCAATAATCAAAACCTCAACAGAATCAATCCCCTCAATATCACGGGGGATATCTCTCACGGTTTGCGGCAGGGTCTTTTCTTCATTAAAGCAGGGGATCTGGACAATTAATTTCATGGCAACACTTTCTTCTAACCTTAAACTGTAAACCGTGAACTGTGAACCGTGAACTTTTTCATTTCTCAAGCATCTCAACTATTTCTGAATAACCGTTTTCACGCGCTACACTGAGCGGGGAACTGTCCCGAAAATTCTTTATATGCGGATCCGCACCATTTTTAAGCAGCAACTCGACAAGTTTCGGGTTATTTCTGTGAACGGCTTTCAGAAGCGCGGTTTCGCCAAAGGAGTTTGCCGCATTCACATTGGCACCATTAGCAAGCAACAATTCTGCCATTTCATAATCTTCGTTGGCTGCGGCATAAATAAGGGCCGTCCATCCCTCGTAATTGGACTTATTTACATCTGCGCCATTTTCCAGTAAAAGCTTAACATATTCAAGATGTTGGTTCTCACATGCGGTCATCAATGCCGTCTGATCGTTTTCATCCCTCAGGCTGATATCCGCCCCTGAGTTAATCAGTAATTGCATCAAATCATTATGGATATTTTCTGCCATCTCACATGCTATTATAAAGCGTTTTTCAACATCTGGTTCTAACTCAATTGACTTTTCTTTAAACTCTTCCGACACCTCACCTTTCTGGCTGCATATGTTCATGATTACCGTCTGTTGCCTATTATCAACCGTATTAACTCCCACCCCTGAGTCCAGCAACAATTTTGATGTGCGCAAGTAGTCTTTCCTCAATTGATCGACCATTGATCGAAATTGAGCCTCGGCAATATCAATAGAAAGCCTGCTTTGTTCCAAAGCATCATAAAATCTACTTATGTCTTCAGGATGACTGTATCCGGGTGCTATAGACTCCAAGTTTACTGACAACTCATATAAACTAATTTTTTCATCGGGATCTTCCACTTTTGCATCCGCCACCCGCCTATATAAATTATCAATTATCGTATAATGGTTTGTTCCAGCAAGAATTGAAAGCGCATTATCGCCATTCCCATTTTTAGCAGAAATGTCAATACCCGCATCAATCAACATCTTGACCAGCCCATAGTTTGCCTTCTTTGCCGCCAAGTGCAAAGCTGAACTACCCTTAACATTTGTAACATCAAGGTTGCCATCTTGGTTAAAAATCCTTCCGGCTTCTTTAGTCTCATTTTCAGTAGTATCAAGATTTGCCCCGCTTTCGATAAGAAGCGCAGCAGCCGCTGCGTTTTCGTTTTCAATTGCAATAAAAAGCGGCGGGCTTCCATCTTCAGCCCTGCTACCAATATTTGCACCATTATCGAGCAATAACTCAATTACGTCTGTGTCTCCGTTTTTAGCAGCAAAATGGAGCGCAGAAAAACCTTTCTTATCTTTCAATGAAAGGTCTGCCCCCTCATCAATTAAAAAGCCGGCAACGGGTTCATGCCCATTGGAAGCCGCACCCATCAATGCTGTCATGCCAAACTTATTTGATAAATTAACGTCCGCGCCTTTGCTCACCAAAAGCTTCACGATATCCAAATGCCCTTCTTGAGACGCCGCCAATAAAGCGAACTCATCCTCCTCAGTCACGAAGTTAACATCCGCGTTTCCCCGCAGTATCTCTTTGGCTTTAACCATATCCCCATTCTCTGCCGCTGTTATTAGAGGATCTTTGTTTTGGATACCGAACATAACGCATGCCGGTAAATACAAGGCCAGCATACAGAAAGCAAGAACTGTTAATTTAGTCTTAGACACGTAAACCTCCTCCGGCTAAAAGAACAACTATAACTTACACCCTACACCTTAAACTGTGAACCTCTGGAAGGCCAAAGCCTTCCTCTACATTGGCTTATACCTTGAACCGTGAACTGTGAACCGTGAACCTCGAATCCTATATCTTACCCCCATTTGATTCCCTTGAAAATCACATCTTCCCTGATATTTTCCCTGTATTCAGCCACAACCGCAAACATGCCTTCCAATACCTCATCCGTTAAATAATGAGGCTCCACTCCGATATCAATCAGTCCCTGGTAGGTAGGATTATAATAGTGGTTTTCGGCTTCTCTTCGTGGATTTTCAAGATGGTCCACCCGCACCTCGTAACCCAGCTTTCGGCCCACTTTCTGAACCCACTCCGCCAGTTCGTTGGCGCTGAAGGTCTCCATTATCTGGTTGAAAATCCGCAGTTCTCCCTTTTCCGCCAATGTTTCAGCCGCCTTGTAAACACACTGCAGCGTGTCGTTTATATTTAAATACCCGCGCGTCTGGCCGCCCTTGCCATACACGGTCAATGGGTAACCGATTACGGCCTGAACCACAAACCGGTTCAGAATGGTACCAAAAATTTCATCATAATTAAAAATGGTCCACAGCCTATCATCGATCTTAGATTCCTCTGTCTCAAGGCCATATACCGGCCCCTGCATCAAATCCGTCACCCGCAGATCCCACATCCGCACCCCAAACCACAAAAGATCCGTATCCATAATTTTGGTGGTATGGTAGAGGGAACTCGCCTGACGGGGAAAAAGAAACCGATGGCTCCGTCCTTTATGGTTGATATCGATCCACCCCTCCTCGATATCTATATCAGGGGTGCCGTACTCTCCCATGGTCCCCACCTTGATGATGTGCATCGAGCGGTCAAAATCCCTTGCCGCAAACATCAGGTTGTTGGTTGTGAGCAGATTGTCCTGGATGGTGATATTGGCATACTTGTAATTGATTAATGAATACGGCGCAGACGGCTGCTCGGCATAATGCACCACGGTTTCGGGGATACCCGTAAAAGCCTTATCAACCGCCCACGTATATTCAACCCGGCCTGAAAAAAGTGAGCGCATAATTTCAGGATCCGTCAGATCGCCGATCACCACCTTGATTTCGCGGCCGGTATGTCGGTGCCAAATTTTCGCCCGCTCAACAAGCGTCGGCACCGGGTATAGCATGCCAACGTCCAGTTCCGTGCAGGCATTGCGGCGGAAATAGTTATCAACCACCGTAACGTCATACCCGCGTTGCGAAAAATACATGGCAGTGGGCCACCCCAAATACCCATCACCACCAAGAATTAATACATGCATGCCTTCATCCTATACGCTTAAACCGTTAAGTTCCCTGGAAGTGATCCCCCCGGACCGCCGTCCGGGACCGAGCCTAAAAGTAACTTCTGTTACGAGGTAAAGGCACTAAGGCACTAAGGCACTAAGGCACTGAGGCACTAAGCTTTTGATTTTTTTAACCTAATACCTAATACCCAATACCTAATACCTTGAAGTTACTTAGAAGGCTGAAGCCTTCCACTACATTGATTAAGTGAATTTACGGAAAATACCTTTCCGCCGGGTTCTCCCTCCCCAAATGACCACCCTCCAACAATTGATTGGAAACCAGGAATGTTTTCAACTCATCCTTGGTCATCTGCCTTTCGTTCGCGGAATTATAGGGGTTGGTCACCGTCTGGGAGACAATATCCGGATAGCTGTAGTCAATCTCCTGATAAATTGATCGAAACGCCGGGATAACCGCAAAGTAGTCCTTTAATTCGATGGCCCGCCGGGTTTCCTCAGTATTCATCAACTCCTCATACATTTTCTCCCCAGGCTTTGTGCCGATGATCTCAATGGATATGTCACCCTCCTTGTACCCAAAAGAAGGGGCCAATTCCTCAATCATAATCTCGGCCAGATCTTTTATCCGGATAACCGGCATTTTTGTAATAAAGACCTCCCCGCCCCGGGCATAGCCGGCCGAATCAATAACCAGCTGAACCGCCTGGGGAATGCTCATAATGAAGCGGGTCATCTCCGGATCGGTCAGCGTCACCGGCCCGCCCCGCTTAATCTGCTCACGGAATACCGGCACCACCGATCCCCTGGAACCCATCACGTTGCCGAACCGGGTGGACGCGTATATATTGCCGCCCTTGCTGTAATTGGCATTGGCGGCGGTAACAATCCGCTCGCCCATCAACTTGGAGGTTCCCATCACATTGGTGGGATTGACCGCCTTGTCCGAACTGGTAAAAATAAATCTTTCAACCGGGTTTTCCGCCGCCGCGGTGATCAGGTTGTTCACCCCGATGATATTGGTCTGCACCGCTTCAAACGGTGAGCGCTCGCACAGTAATACATGCTTGAACGCCGCGGAATGAAACACCACATCGATCCCCTTAAGACACCGATGGACCTTGTCTGAATCCCGGATGTCCGCCAGATAAAACCGGGTATTTCCGGACCCGGCAAACCGCTGCTCCAAAAAAAACAGCTCGCTTTCATTGTTGTCAATGCCCACAAGCTCGCCGACCTGATAATCCTCAAGCAGCTGCCGAATCAACTCCCGGCCGATAGTGCCGCAGGCGCCGGTGACAAAAACGCGTTTGCCCTTTATATGCCTATCCATCTATCCCGAAATCTCCCATTTAATCATATCTTTCGTTTAACAATTCTATAAACATTATCGCTTACCACCTGCCGCTTCTCTTTAATCCGGTTCAGATATTTCTTAACAGATCCCGACTTCGCCAATACTAAATCAACATCAACCATTATTTACCCCATCACGTGGCGAACAAACCCGGCTTTAATTTTTTCCTGATAATATGCAAATTCGGCAATCATCGAATACATATACATCTTATAAAATGAAAGCTGCTTTTCATCTTTCACATGAATGCATCTCCCCTTGCCAAGGATCTGCTTAGCCAAAAGCTCACCCGCATTGTTCATAATCACCGGGTGAATATCCTTTCTAATGACCCGCGGCAGTTCTTTTAAATATGTGTCTATGTATTCGGAAAACCGCTGCGCCGCCGTTGGACAAAAAAGTATGCCGATATCCACATCGCTTGCGGGTTTTTGAGAATTGACCGCATATGAACCAAAAAGATATACAGCAGCAACCTCGGGACGATTTTTGAAATACGCCGATAGATTTTGCTTTAATTGATCGATTCTCATAAACTCCCTCATTTGGAAGGCTGAAGCCTTACCCTACATAGCTCCAGACACCAAACTGTGAACTGTGAACCGTGAACTTTGAACCATTAATTCACAATTCAAGGTTTGACGCCACACCAAAAAGTTTTTCGTCAAGTTTACAAAAAAGACTGTAATAGGTTTCTTTTACGCTCTGGCATATTTCTTCAGCAACTTCTTCGTTATATGTATGGGAGGTCATATTCCTGCTTTGAAGCATGTCCATCCACTTTTCGCCGTCCTCAATTAAGCCCTGAGTAAAAGCTATGCGAATTGCATCTCTCGGGCCGTAAATGTCTTTCTGTCCCCTATATGTCAGGAAGTCCTTAATCGTATTCCAAGCAAGTTCAAAAGTGTATTCAAATGCCTTCACCAGTCCCTGCTTTTCGAGTTCAGACAAGTCATCCTTGTTGATAAATTTCTGCAGCTGCCCCAGCGCTTTACGAAAATTCTTAAAACGCTGTTGCCATCGAATATCTTGATTTTTAGATACCATTAAGACCACATTTCCCTAATATTAAAAATCTGAATTTTTCTCGTAAAAAATTTCGCCGACCCTTTCAATATGGTCAACCAGGTCAGGGTTTTGAATCTGATCATAGACCGAAATATCAAAGGCATAGGGCAACAACAACTCATCAATATCATAACGAATTTTATTAACGACGGAAAGGCTTAATCCCTCCCCCTGCAAAGTTAGATCAATATCCGAGCCTTGTTTAAAATTCCCCTTTGCCCGGGAGCCGTATATGATCGCCTTTTCTACTTGCGGATATTTTGCAAAAACGCCGTTAATCCGCCTTACAATTTCATCCTTAAGCCCAAATTTCATGTTTCCCTTTGCTATTGTCAGAACCACAATCCAAGCACATCCCAAATTCCAAGCACCAATTTTCAACACAAAACCCCTCCACCCGCTGCCCTTGTTTGAGATTTTGGTCATTGAGATTTGCTGCTTGTTTGTTATTTGAGATTTGTTATTTGGTGCTTGTTTGTAGTTTGGTGCTTGTTTGTAGTTTGTTATTTGTAATTTGTGATTTGTATTTATTTTTGGTGCTTGTTTGTTATTTGAGATTTGTTATTTGGTGCTTGTTTGTAGTTTGGTGCTTGTTTGTAGTTTGTTATTTGTAATTTGTGATTTGTTATTTGGGATTTGGTGTTTCGGCCGAACCGTGAACTTTTTTATTCACAATTCAAGATTCGATCTCTATGCAAAATCAACGGCTGTATACGTCACGTCGGTGACCAATTGTGAGAAT
>JAGYOX010000230.1 GCA_018399235.1 Desulfobacterales bacterium
GGACAGGCAGTTATCCGGTTAAAAGCGAAAGCACAACATCTTGGGGTTGACCTCCAGAGGATCAGAACCCCGGAATACTGTCTTTCCTGTTTGACTGTACGTAACGGCAAGGCTTAACGCCTAACTGAAGCTTGATAGCCGGAATGAGCAATTCTTGTGTTTGGCTTTTTTAGGAAAGCAATGTCTTTGCCGAGATCACCATCTTCTTCAATGGGGGTTATTTTACTTGACATGATATCAAAAAATGCTATCATTATTTTATGAATAAAAAACAACGGCAGACACTGGAACGGATATTCGAGAAACCGGAGCGTTCCGATATTTCATGGTCGGACATTGAAAGCTTGTTCATTGCTCTCGGAGCTGAGGTATCCGAAGGAAAGGGATCACGAGTAAGGGTTATTCTGTCAGATGTAAAAGCCGTCTTTCATAGACCTCATCCTCAAAGAGTAACAAATAAATCAACTATCCTATCAGTGCGTCGTTTCTTAATAGAATCGGGGGTAATATGATGGAATACAAGGGTTATTATGCACAAGTCGTATTCGATGAAGACGCCAATGTCTTTCATGGCGAAGTCATCAACCTTCGTGATGTTATCACTTTTGAAGGCGAAACCGTTGACGAATTGCGACAAGCTTTTCAAGATTCAGTCGACGATTATCTCAAGTTCTGTGCAGAACGCGGCGAAAACCCTAAAAAGCCGTATTCGGGTAAGCTTATGGTACGAGTCGATCCTGAACTCCATAAACGCGTCGCCATAGAAGCCCGAAAAAGAGGTGTTAGTATAAATTCATTGGTCGGCGAAGCTCTTTCCAAGGCAATTGATGGCAATTCCCAACCGCAGGCATGATATGATATCCGGAACAATTGGTTCAGTTATCAATAATATAATAATTCACTTCGTCAAATTTGTTTTAATCCAAGCTGTTCAATCATGCCGGGCGTCCTACGAGCGTATAATGGTCCTTATCGGAGGGCCATTCATATGCCCAAGGGATCTGCAGAAAAAGTAATGGCACCATTGGCGGCGGAACTGCAGGCGGATATCGTTGTTGTGGGAACGGTGGCTCGAACCGGCATATCAGGACTGATCATCGGCAACACCGCAGAGGCCATTCTTGATCAGCTTAGGTGTTCAGTGCTTGCCATTAAGCCACCTGGGTTTAAGACGCCGGTTAAATTGGATGAATGACATGTTATTTGTTCCCCCTAATCCTGTCCGACAATTTATCAATGACTCAGAACAAGACTCCTGCTCTCCACGGAATCCGCCTCCATTCTGTTGTTTTAGCGATTGGTGAGCGCTCGTTTTTTCACGCCATAGCTGCCAATTTTTTACCATAATGCTGGGCAAAGAATGCCAGAGTCGGGACCTGAATGATATAACCCACGATCAACAGCAGGATCATCAGTGATGCCGACTCGATGGGAAATGTACTGAGTACCAGGGCCAAGCAGATATTGACATGACGGGCGACAGACGTATAAATAATCACCACTGCCTTCTCCCCGCCCATTGCACCGCGGCGTATCAAAAACAAACCCCAGAGGACGCTGAGCAAATACATTAATAAATAGTAGAGGATTACCGGAACAACAACAATCCAGACCACGTCCAGGTTGTTTAGTAAAACAGCATTCCGCTTAAGCGACATGACCAGAAAAATCAATGTCAGCACCCCCAGGCCCGAAATGCCGCCCAGTTCCGGTTTAATACGGTTTTGATAAACCTGTGCTCCTTTATAACGAATGATCAGCCGCCTGGTAATATCGCCCAATATCAGCGGAGTCAGAAAAACCAGGAGAATATTTTTTATGATGGCCAACTTGTTCACATCCACAGCATCGCCCATAAGCAGGGGAAAGATGAAGGGCAGTCCGATAAAGGCGGCAAAAAGTAGATTTGTCGGGATAAGATAGAGGGCCGTGGCCATGCGGGCCCCGGAAAAAGCCGTCCAGGCCGCACTCATGGCACTGGTCGGCACCAATGCGATAAGATACATGGCCGAGGCCAACTCCGGCTCTCCTTTCAAGAAAAGGCTGACTCCGATCCAGGCAATCAGGGGGGATATAAAAAAATTGAGAAACAGGGAGCAGAAAACAGGACGTGGCTCCTTTAAATGAAAAAACAATTCGTCAAAACGGGTATTGATCATCACGGGGAAAATGACCAGAAAAATAACTATACCCACCAATAGGGGGCGCGGCAGATCCCAGCCGCCGAATAGTTTGAGATTGGCCAACCCTAGCACAATGGCAACGATCATCATCCAATGCAGCTTTTTTCGAACAAATGCAAGAACACTAAGCAATTATCTCTCCCTGGTTATGTTTTTTTACCCGAGCCAATTCCGGGATCAGGCGTGGCAATATAGACAACACGTAGCATATCCTCGACATTCACTGCAAAAAAACTACGGCTCAATCACACAAAAATTTTTTTCTGATACAGCTTTTGTTTAAACATGCGGGAATACTTGGAGGCAGCAGCGCCTGGAAGAGGTGAATTGAAATCTTTGTGACTAATTGCAACGGCATTCTTCAAATACGGCATCTTTGGCAATCCGCACCCTGGTACTGACAGCTGAGTGACCGCTTAGTTCCCTCAACAGGGCTTCCCGAGATAGGAAAAATCAGTAAGCTAATTCAATAAATTTCGTCCTGTTTCACCGAGCAACATGCTTGCCATATTCTGGACCGTCAATTTCAAGCGTGGACTGAGGAATGTAAAAAGCTGTACGTAACACTGCCTATTTTTTCTATTGTTTTTGGTGGGTTATATGGTCTTTACGGTTTCACCTTTTTAACCTGATGTCAA
>JAGYOX010000231.1 GCA_018399235.1 Desulfobacterales bacterium
ACAGCTATCCATTAAAAATGAGGAATACCATATATGGTGGTGACCTCCAGAGGGTCAGAGCCCCACATTCTGTAATGTAATGTTAATTTATTATTTTAGGTTTGATGAAGAATTTACTCTGATTAATATTTTATTAAATTGTGTTTGTTAACGGCAGTTACAGTCTTCTGTAAAAAACCCTTTTGTTAAGATACAGTTCCTCAATGGTGGATTAACAAGGTAATGAATCCCTATATCTTTTCCGCAGTAATCGGAACGTTGCGTGGTCTTAGGCGCACCTGCCCCAAATGCGGGAAATATCAAATTGTTCCGGCAAGCAAAAAACAGAAGATCGTTGCTTGCAAATTCTGCGGCACCAAAATACCGCCTAAAAAATCTCCTCAATGAGTGAAATGCCCGTCTCCCTGCAAAGTATTGACTTTCAAGAGATTAAATATTAATAGGGTGCTTGTCTTCTTATTTCCGGTGCAAAACGATTTAAAATAGCCAAGGCTATCTGCCTGCCTATTGGCCCAAAAACCATTCGCAATTAACTCAATTAAACTGACAAATTATCCATATGACCGGCACCAACCGACCATCCATAATATTTATAGCGCTTTTCGCAGTCCTTAAAAAGCTTCGATCCGCCTTTGCTGATCTGCTTCCCATTATCCTTGTCATTGCTTTTTTTCAACTCATTGTGCTCCGACAGCCTCTGCCGGACTTGTGGGATGTCATTTTCGGCGGCTTGCTGGTCATCGGCGGGCTGACCCTTTTTGTTGAAGGGCTTGAAATGGGGCTTTTCCCCATCGGTGAGACCATGGCGCATTCCCTGGCACGAAAGGGAAGCCTGTTTTGGCTGCTTTGTTTTGCTTTTGCGCTTGGTTTTTCCACCACAGTGGCCGAACCGGCGCTTATCGCCGTGGCCAATGAGGCGGCTGAAATCGCCGCCCAGGAAAATCTTTTTGAAATGGGCCAGATTTCGCAAAAAGGCTATGCAATCGGACTTCGACTCTCAGTGGCCGTTTCCGTGGGCTTTGCCATTCTCCTGGGTGTGCTGCGGATCTTAAAAGGCTGGCCGCTGCATTACCTGATTCTAAGCGGCTACGGCATTGTTATGTTGTTAACGATAATTACGCCTGAAGAAATTATCGGCATCGCATATGATGCGGGCGGGGTTACCACATCCACCGTAACCGTGCCGCTGGTGGCCGCTTTAGGCGTCGGCCTGGCCGCCATCATCAAAGGCCGTAACCCGCTGATCGACGGTTTTGGCCTTATTGCGTTTGCTTCCCTGATGCCCATGATGTTTGTCATGGGTTATGGTATGATAATTTTTTAATGAAAACCGGAGATCTCACGGAAGAATGGATTTTTTAGGCGATTTCAACAGCATTCTTATTGCGACATGCCGGGATGTTCTGCCGATTGTTGTATTGATTACTGTCTTTCAGTTATTGGTGCTTCGCCAGCCGATACCGCACCTGAAGCGGGTGATTGTGGGGGGCGTCTATGTCGTCCTGGGGTTGGCCCTGTTTCTGGCAGGCCTTGATCTGGCCTTGTTTCCGTTGGGCAAAATCATGGCCGCCCAGTTGTCTGATCCGGAATTTTTATTTGGCGCTAATCAGGCGAATGCAGCAGCGGATTGGACGGCCTACGGCTGGGTCTACGCATTCGCTGCCCTGCTGGGATTTTCCACGACGATTGCAGAGCCGTCTTTGATTGCAGTGGCGTATAAAGCCAGCGAAGTCTCTACGGGCACCGTCAGTCAATGGGGATTGCGCATTACAGTAGCAATCGGTGTTGCCATCGGGGTTTCCCTTGGCACCTTTCGGATTGTCACAGGCACCCCTTTATATGTGTATATTCTGGTCGGCTATCTCATTGTCTTAATCCAGACCTTGTTTGCGTCAAAAAATATAATGCCCATAGCCTATGATTCCGGTGGGGTCACTACCTCCACTGTTACCGTGCCATTAGTGACCGCCCTCGGGTTAGGGCTGTGCGAGGCGGTTCCCGGCCGAAACCCGGCTTTGGATGGTTTTGGTCTCATCGCTTTTGCCAGTCTTTTTCCCATCATTGCCGTTATGGGTTATGCCCAGGCAGCCCAGTGGTATGCCGGGCGACCTAAAAAAGCAGCCCAGGAGGAAATATATGAAGTTTAAAATCATTCTGTCAGCCGTCAAAAATGACAAAACCGACAAGGTAGTTGATGCCGCCAAAGCTGCCGGGGCGACAGGAGCTACCGTGATTCCCGCCCGGGGGACAGGTATCCGTGAGGCAAAATCATTTTTCGGGCTCACCCTTGAAGCCCAGACGGATATCATCATGTTTTTAATTGAAGAACATGCCGTACAAACGATTTTAGACGTCATCAACAGTGCCGGTGAATTCAGCAAGCCCGGAACCGGAATTGCCTTTGTGCTGCCTGTGGAGCATGTTATCGGCCTGGAGAGCCAGATGCAGAAATTCAAAGAAGAGGTTGAAAGCAAATATTTTTAAATTTTTGGTAACGTTCAAAAGTGTTGGCACGGACAAATTTCCACATGAGAAATTTCAATTGTGAAGTAACCTTCGATGCCCAGCTTTTGTTTCCAGTATTGTTCCCATTTTTCTTTGGAATATTTTTTAAGTACGATCATTTTTGAAAGTTTGGAGACAGTGGCATCAGACCATCCCCAGGCGATGCGTTTGATGCGACGGCCGATTTCACGGAAAATGCGTTCCAACAGTGAAGTTGTCTTGGGCGCAATTACACCGGTCTTCAACCATAACTCGACATTGGTAAAA
>JAGYOX010000232.1 GCA_018399235.1 Desulfobacterales bacterium
AACCGTGAACCGTGAACCTTAAACCTTAAACCTTATACCCTATACCCTATACCTTATACCCTAAACCTTAAACCGTTAAGTTACTTAGAAGTAGATTTTGATGTGGAGAAGAAATGATTGCATATCTGGAAGGCGAACTGTTAAAAAGAGAGTCAGACCGGCTGATTCTTCTGGTTAACCATATCGGCTACGAAATCCTGGTACCCGCATTTGTCATGGAGACGCTTAATTCAAAATCCTTGGGCGACAGTCTGTCCCTTTATATTTATTATCACCAGACCGAGCATCAGCCAAGACCCGTACTCATCGGGTTTAACATAGAGGCTGAGCGTGAATTCTTTCAACTTTTCATATCCGTGGAGGCCATCGGACCCTTAAAGGCGGTCAAGGCCCTTAATTATCCGGTTTCTGATATCGCGAAAGCCATTGAAACCAAAAATGCGGCGCTGCTTAAGCGTTTAAACGGCATCGGAGAGCGAACCGCGCATAAAATCATTGCTACGCTTCAGGGTAAAATGGGTAAATTTGCCCTCCTTCGGGAGGAGGATGCCGCAGAGACTTCTGAAGCGCCCTCGGAAGCGGCTGATAGTTTGGCTGAGGAGGTAATTTCGGTTTTGACCGGCCAGCTTGGCCATAAGACCAATGAGGCCAGACTTATGGTGAATTCAGCCTTAAAGCGGAATCCATCGATTGCAACCCCCGAGGAGCTTTTTGAGGAGGTTTATCGGGGTGAGGCGATAAATGACGGATGATATTATAAAATACACTTCAGAGACACGCGGCATCGTCAGTCCCGAGCCATTGCCCATGGATGCGGAGCTTGATATCGTTTCATTGCGCCCGGAGCGCCTGGGCGATTATGTCGGGCAGAGTGAAGTCATCGAAACCTTAAAAATCGCCATTCAGGCGGCCAAACATCGCAATGAGCCTCTGGAACACGTACTTTTTCATGGTCCGCCGGGTCTTGGCAAGACCACCCTGGCCCATATTATCGCCAATGAAATGGGGACGCACCTGATGGTTACGTCTGGGCCAGCGCTTGAGAAGGGGGGCGATCTGGTCGGATTGCTGACCCACTTGGACACCGGAGACGTTCTGTTTGTTGATGAGATCCATCGGACGCCGAAATCCGTGGAAGAATTGCTGTATCCCGCCATGGAGGATTTTTCCATAGATGTTATTTTTGACAAGGGCGTACATGCGAGGAGCCACCGGTTTCGCCTGAAGCAGTTCATGCTGGTGGGGGCGACGACCCGGGTGGGACTCCTTTCGTCGCCGCTTCGGGACCGCTTCGGTATTTTTAGAAGCCTTGATTTTTATTGTGAAGCTGATCTCGAACGGATTGTCTGCCGGTCAGCCGCTTTGCTGAATCTGTCGATTACCGATGAAGGTTCGGCGGAGCTTGCCAGGCGTTCTCGGGGCACGCCTCGCATTGTCAATCGTCTGCTTAAACGGGTTAGAGATTATGCGCAGGTTAAAGCGGACGGACGGATTACAAAGGCTGTCGTTGAAGGGGCGCTGGCACTTGAAGGCGTAGATGAATTGGGCCTTACCCCACTTGATCGCCGGTATCTCAATACGGTTATACGTTATTATAACGGCGGTCCAGTTGGGATTGATGCGGTTGCCGCAACACTTCAGGAGGAAACTGATACCCTGGTGGATGTAGTGGAACCGTTTCTATTAAAAACCGGCCTGATTCTAAGAACCCAGACCGGGCGAAAGGCCTCGGAAGCCGCATATCGTCACTTAGGACTTTCACCAGAATGCCGGTCATAACCCTGCTCACCGACTTCGGGCTTTCAGATCCCTATATCGGCATCATGAAAGGGGTTATTCTCTCCTTTGCACCGCAGGCCTCTATCGTTGATATCTCCCATTATATTGATCCTCAGGATGTTCAGGCCGCCGCCTATCTGATGGATTCGGCATATCCGTATTTTCCGGAAAAAACTGTTCATGTGGTTGTGGTGGATCCCGGTGTGGGCGGTGGACGGAAAATCATTGCGGCAGAAGCGGGAGGTCATTATTTTCTGGCCCCTGACAACGGTATTCTGACAAAGGTCTTTGGCCGGGGAGAGGTTAAAACCCTTGTCTGTGTTGAAAACCCGGAATACTTTATCCAACCCGTCAGCCGGACATTCCACGGCCGGGATATATTTGCGCCAGTGGCCGCCCATATGGCGACAGGGAGGCCATTGACTGAATTCGGGCCGACGGTTTCTTTGGCTGATCTTATTTATCTGGATTTACCATTGCCCTATATCAAAAAATCAGGCGAATTGGTGGGCGAGGTGATTACGGGGGACCGATTCGGCAACCTGATCACAAACATAGATCAGCAAGTGCTTTCCCAATTAGGTTCATCCGCGGATAGAAGCAATTTGTTCATTCATATCGGAACGTACTTAATAAATGGTTTGTCAGCGTCTTATCAGGATGTTCCTCCGGGCGGGCTGTTGGCTATAATCGGCAGCCGGGGGTATCTTGAAATTTCGGTCAATACAGGTGATGCCCGGTCCTATTGCGGAATTGAAAAAGGCGCACCGGTTAGGGTGGTGTTGGGCGACACTAAATAGTTAATGACCCATTAAATCGCTTAAGATTCTGTTGGGATATCATCATTTGCTTCAAAGCGGGCGATCAGTTCGGATATGTCATTTTTGATGGCTTGAAAATTGGCAAATGTGACATCCGAAAAAGAGAGTCCGAGCTCGGCCTTGACCCATTCAAA
>JAGYOX010000233.1 GCA_018399235.1 Desulfobacterales bacterium
GGCTTTCTGCTCAAATGCGCCATCCAGGTCTGCGTGATTACGGACAAGCAAGGCGGCGCACAGCGCCGGCGTCCGTAAAAGCTTGTGGGCATCCCAGGTGAGGGAATCCGCCCGTTTTACACCTTTCAGATAGTGGCGCAATCTGCCGGATAAAAGCGCGCTGGCCCCGTGGGCGCCGTCCACGTGCATCCATATGTTGTTTCTGTTGCAGAACTTCCCTATCTCCTCCAGGGGATCGTAGATGCCGACCGCGGTGCTGCAGGCATTGGCAACCAGCGCCATCACCCGTTTGCCGTCTCGTTTGACCCTTACCAAAGCATCCGGCAGCCGGTCAGCAAGAACGGCTCCCCGGGAGTCAACTTCCAGCGAATAGATCGACTCCCGCCCGATACCCAGTATCCCGGCGGCACGGGCAACCGAGTAGTGGGACGTCTCCGGCACAAGTACCGCCAGGTCTCCCGGATTTCCCTTCTGCCAGATATCGGGGACCAACCGCTTGCGGGCGGCTATCAGAGCGGTGAGATTGGCCAGGGACCCGCCATGTGTCAACACGCCTCCGGCCCAGGGTTCGCGGCCCTCCCGAGCATTTAAATCAAGCGGCGCCGGCTGCCATCCGACCTTTTCCAGCAGCCAGTTGATAACGGCATATTCGATACTTGCCGCCCCCGGCCCCATTTCATAAATGGCCATGGGATTATTGGTAAAACCGTCTATCAGCGACCCCAATGCCCCGGCATAATGCGGCGGGCCGACTTGATGGGCCATGTAGGCCGGATGATGGAGGTTCGTGGTGGTGGAAAGGTAGCGCTGGATAAAGGTGCGTAAATTTTCGCCGGACAATCCGCCGCGGCGGATATGGTGGGGCAGATTCAAATCGGCGATGATCTTCCCGAGCGGTTCCTGGGCAATTACCGATCCTTTGCCCGCACTTGAATTTCGCTCATAGTCCTCGAGGGCTGAGATAATCGCGTCCGCATCAGCCAAAAAAGTCATGGCAATCGCCTTGTTCGGATTTATAAAATACCGGGGGCAGTGTATTTGCGGCAGCCTTCAGATGACCGCAACACCCGCAACTAAATAAAAATTAAGCTTATTTGCGAGTGACTGTCAAGATCGAAAAGGAGGCCATGGGCCGGGGACCGGTCTTCCTCCGCGCTTGGAGATAAGGTGTCGCTTGACGCTTTAGCGGGAACCAAACCGTTTCTGCATCAACGGACGGATTTTCCGTTTGTAATACCGCCTGCCATGCCGGTTCTGATAGGCCCAGATCAGCCGCAGCTGCCAGGGCAGATCAGGTATCCAGAAACGGTCCGGAACCGGCTCGGAAGGCGCCGCGTTCCGGTTCGGATCGATTTCCGCCGAGACGAATCCGTCGCCGTCCTCCCGGGCCATGTGGGCCAGTTGGTTTCCGGCGCCGTCGACAATCTGCGTCTCCCCCAGATAAAAGGAGTCGTAGGGGAATCCCGGAAGCAGGGGCAGCCTGCCGCGGATCTCGCCGGCATGGGCGGCATGGACCACCGGCACACCCACCATCCGGGCGAATCGGGGGATCGTTGCTTTCATGATGGCCACATTGACCGCATGGAGCCTTCGCGGAAATCCGGGAAGCGGTTTTTCCGGCAAAGTCCACCAGCAGGAGCCGCCAACCACCAGATCCACGCGGCCGATCAGGCGGCGGGCGGTCATGGAACGGACGAACTCCCAGCACAGAGCCACGCCCGTGCGGACGGACCCGGTGGCAAGGACGCCGTCATCGCTGCCGCCGATGTAATAACAGTTTTCCCACATGGTCGGCAAGTCCTTGTCGTGAAAATGCGTGGTGCCGTCAGGTGCGGCAAGGACGAAGGTGTTGAAGCATTCGCCCGCCCGCCAGGCGATGTAGGACCCCCCGATCATACCGCCGTGCCTTGCGGCCACGGATTTGAGCATGGCCATGGCCGGCCCGTCCAGGGGAAGGGCCGCTTCTGTCATCTTCGGGCTGAATCCCACCGCAGAGGTAAAGAATTCCGGCAGGATCACCCATTCGGCCCCGGACCGGAACGCCTCGCCGGCAAGTCTTTCCGCCTTTGCCAGGTTGGCGTTCACGTCCGCGAGGTCGGCTTTCATTTGGACGGCTGCAATTTTCATCAAATCCTCTCATGCTTTTTTTGAGATGCGGATAAACCCCATCCCCGCCAATGATGCGTTTTTCGTGGGGGCGGGGGTTATCCCCGACCGCCGTTTAATAGCTCAGCCGGCGTTTTCCGGATATCCATCAAAAATCAAATGCTGTCAATAAACACTTCTGTGGATTCTGCCCATTACAGCCCAGGCAAGACATACCCAGCCGGCCAGAAATGCCAGCCCGCCAAGCGGGGTCTGGATCTGGGGTCGGCCCAAGCGATAAAAATATGCCCTTAGGGATGCTTCTTCCTCATTAATAAGTTTGAAAAAAGACAACAATCTCCTAAATTGAGCGATTTTCAAGTTTGCCGCAGATACAAGGAAAATGATGCCGAGCTATAGTTACCTATGCGAGACATCATTTGACGCAGTAGATGCGGTGAAATTGGAAATCCCGGAGGGTTTCAAATTTTTAAGCTAAAAATGTTTCAACACCTTAAAAATAATAAAAAAATTTACTTTTTAAAAATTTGAAACGATCAATTTAGGAACCTGTATTAATATCAGATTAT
>JAGYOX010000234.1 GCA_018399235.1 Desulfobacterales bacterium
TACACATGTTAATTTCTCTGGAACAGGTTTTTATGATATCTAATTACATATTTTACCAATGACTGAGGCTGAAGAAAAAATCAAAAGGGCATTTTTATGTTAAATTTTTTGCTTATAAAATTGTTATAATATAATAACCAATTATACCTACAAATTTATTTTTGTAAATGAAATATTTGATGGCTTCGTAAAAAGTCCAATATCTGTGTTGCGCTGCATCCCTCGGAATTTCACGTACTCCTATGTACGCTGCATTCCTCGGGATTTGCGACGCCTTGATCTTGAACTTTTTACTTTGCCATTCTAAAAGCGACTTTTTACGAGATTGTCAAATTAATAATATTTAAAACTGCCAGTGATTCAATCAATTTGCAAAGTGGGTTGGAAAAGTAAGAGGGGAGTGCTTGGATTATGGATGTTTGTCAGAGATCAAGTTGTTTTTTGTGGGGATATTGATCAGGCCTGTTTTTGTTCCGGGCGGAACGTCAGCTCCGGAGCGGCCTTGTTAAGAATTACTTCTTTATCGATAATGCATTCATCGACATTTTTATAAGCCGGCAGGTTATACATGATTTCAAGCATACATGCCTCCATAATGGCCCGAAGGCCCCTGGCACCGGATTTTTTCTGAATTGCCGCTTCGGCAACAGCCTGAAGGGCATCTTCGGTAAATCTTAGTTTAACCCCTTCAATTTCAAACAGCTTTTGATATTGTTTGGTCAGGGCGTTCTTGGGTTCTTTCAAAATCCGGATCAAAGCGTTTTCAGGAAGTTCATGAAGCGAAGCGATAACCGGCAGGCGACCGATGAATTCGGGAATAAAGCCAAATTTTGATAAATCCTGGGGTTGGGTCATCGGTAGTATATCATCCGGTGAATTTTTTCCAGCAAGGGCAGCTTTTGCACCAAAGCCGATGGTTTTCGAGCCGGTCCGGTTTTTGATAATTTTTTCAAGGCCGGCAAACGTGCCTCCGCAAATAAACAGGATATCGGTGGTATCAATATGAATAAAATCCTGTTGAGGATGTTTTCGTCCTCCTTTTGGCGGCACCAGAGAAATGGTTCCTTCCAGTATTTTTAAGAGCGCCTGCTGAACCCCTTCACCGGATATATCGCGTCCGGAGTTCATATCAAAACGGCGGGCGATCTTATCGATTTCGTCAATATAGATAATGCCTTTTTTGGCCCGATCAATATCATAGTCGGCATTTTGAAGTAGATACAGAATGATATTCTCGACATCTTCTCCGACATAGCCGGCTTCAGTCAGAGTGGTGGCATCGGCAATGGAAAACGGCACATTCAGAATCTTGGCCAATGTCTGTGCCAGTAAGGTTTTACCTGTGCCGGTGGGACCGATTAGCAGGATGTTGCTTTTCTGGATTTCCACATTGCCGACATCCGGCTTTGAAACCAGCCGCTTATAGTGATTATAGATAGCAACAGAAAGTATTTTTTTTGCCGCATCCTGGCCGATAACATAAGCATCCAGGTTTTTATTGATCTCAGCCGGCTTTGGAATAGACTTAAGGAAACTGTTATCTTTGGCCTGTTCTTTTGCAATGATTCTTTTGCAGGCCTCGACGCATTGATTACAGATATAAACCGATGGCCCGGCAATCATCTTGTTTACCTCTGACTGGGGTTTCCCACAAAAAGAACAGACCAGAGGATTTGGATCATTTTTCCGTGACATCATTATCCTCCATTTCTAAGTAATATCACGGTAGAAGGTATAAGGTACAAGGTATAGGGTTTAAGGTTCAAGGTATAAGGTACAAGGTTTAGGGTTTCAGTGTTCAGTGTTCGGGCTTGCACTCAAAAAAGACTTCTATTTCGGATAAGCGATAGCGCATCCGTCGATTGTTAATCGGTTTAACGAATTTGTACAATCAATGTAGCGGAAGGCTTTAGCCTTCCATTATGTTTAAGATATCTCTTTTCAACCAATTAGGCAATTAACTTTATTCAGTTTTGAAAAACCCGGTCCTTTGGGCCGGGATTTTGTTCAATGATTTTTCCCGGCGGGCGGCGCCATAAACTCCGGCCCCACCGGTTCTTTGATGGTTTTATCCAGGATTTTATCAATTTCTTCAAAATCATCCGATGTCAACTGCCATCCGAACATATCGGGCAGCGGATTGATTTCATCCGGACGCCGGCTGCCCCAGAGGGCTACACTGGCCCCTTTGTCAAGAACGAAACGAACGGCCAGGTGGATAACATCCCTCTGATAGTTGCCCTGGGCAAATTCCTGGAGCTGTGTGACTGCCGTCAGATATTGATCAAACTTCGGCTGTTTGAACTTGGGATCGACATTCCGCAGGTCATCGCCTGGAAATTTGCGTTCCGGCGTCATTTTCCCGCTTAAAAGTCCGCGGCACAGAGCCCCGTAAGTCAGCGTCGCGATTCCTTCTTCTATGCAATAGGGCAGAATATCCTTTTCAATCGCCCGTTCAAATATATTATACGGGGGTTGACAGACACCCAGCTCAGCGCCTTTTCTAAAAGCATCCATTTGTTCCGGGGAATAATTGCTGACCCCCGCGACTTTGATCTTGCCCTCTTTTTTCAGCTGTGTCAGGGTCTCCGCTGTTTTTTCGAACGGCACGTTAGGATCCGGCCAATGAATCTGGTAGATGTCAATCACATCAGTTTTA
>JAGYOX010000235.1 GCA_018399235.1 Desulfobacterales bacterium
CCTATCACAAAAGTTACTGCAAAGCTCGGTCCCGGGCCACAACTAACCTTTGCAAAACATATGCCTTAATCAAATGAGTATTTAATATCTTGATATTCTATTAAATAACAGATTAACCGGCCACAAATGCTTTAAACATCTTACAGTTTTGTTATAATTATATGGATAATATTTACAAAATTGTAAGACACCTCTTGATGTTAAAATAAATTATCCTATCAAAAGGTTAACTGAAACAGGGGCCGAATCAAGTACAAGGGTAATATGACTTATTGTTTTGAAAGCAAAGATATAACTATATTAAGCAGGCTGGGAAAAAAGTCGAAAGGATTTGATGGTGAGCCTCCTTGGGTCTATCTTTTCAACGGCAATGAAAGGCTAAACGCCTTTCACTGCATAGAACTGTTGTTATTGAATTTATTCGGATTTCTTTTTTTTCTTTTTGGGCCGGGTCTTGCCGTGAGTACCGCGGTATATTTTTCCTCTTTTGCTCCGAATATCGCCTTTACCCATTTATTAACCTCCTTTGTCATTTAAAAAGTTTTTATAAAACAATTATAGCTGATCTTCAACCCCTTTAAACACATAGAAAACCGGTTTCGGCCGGAGAGTTTATCGGTTCTTGATGCCGGCCGTCATTTGCCTGAATGCGGAAAGACCCCGGATGTTGTCAAATCGATGATCCTGCTTAAGCTGATCCAGATCTGTAAACCCTTTCTCGATGGCTTTGCTGAGCAAATTGAGCGATCCTTCGGCGTTTCCCCTGAGGGCTTCCAGGGCCGCCAGATGGTAATAAAAATGATATTTTTCCGGTGCCAGACGAATCCCCTCGGAAAACAGTTCCCCTGCCGCATCCATCCGGCCCGCTTGAAAATAAACCATTGCCAACCGATTGAGAGTCAGCAGATAAACCATTCGATCGGATGGCGAAAGATTGGAAAGCACATAGTCATAATCGGCAATCGCGTTATCCAGCTTTTCTTTTTTTTCAAAAATGACCCCCCGCTTGAACCGCAAGGCCATGTTTTCAGGCTGCTGCTCAATGCGTTGACTAAGACAGCCGATCGGGGTCTGGCAATCTTTTAAAAACCGGACCAACTCTCTTAAGCGTGTTCGGGCGTTTTCATTTTGCGGATGACGTTTCAGGGCCTCCTGATATTGACTGATCGCCGCCCTGAACTCACCCACCAAGGAAAACGCATGGGCAAGACGATGATGGATGCCAGACGCCTGATACCCCATTTTCAATGCATGCAGATAGGCATCCGCGGCTTCAACGTAACGCTTCTGATGCATAAAAGAAAGCCCCAGATTAAAATAAACGGCCGGATGCTTTTCCATAGATAGGGATGCATGATAATAGTTTATCGCCTCTTCGTGGCATCCGTCCTGCTGCAGAGAATAGGCCAGGTTCTGAAGGGGTCTGGCTTTCCCCGGCGACTTTTCGGCCACATCCTTCCAGAATGTTACGTCCGAGCCCCAGATTTGGTTTCTCTGGTACGTCCAGAAGCTAAATACAAGGACGAGTGCCACAACAATCGGTATGACCCGCCATTTCCGTTTCAGCCAGCGGAATAACAAGAAAACCGCCATGGCGTATATCATCACGCACGGCAGATACAGCCGGTGCTCGTAGATGATCTCAATGCCAATAATCGAGGATTCGATCACGAGATTGCCCAAAAACCAAAGCAGGCAAAATGCGAAAAGCCGATTTCTTTTAGCTGAATAAAGAATGAGAACAAGAATCCCAATAATCATAATGGCCGATACCGCCGTCGTAAACGGAGTCACCAGTGAATCGGACAACGGGTAATCATGATCCAATAGAAGCCGGTTGGGCTGGGGGAAAACCATCAAACCGGCATAGTAGGCGATCACCCGGAGTTCTGTCAGCACCCGCTGGGGCAGGGTGAACTCCCGGCGCTGATAGGCGGAAAGGATGCGATCAAGGGGATGGCCCCCCAGATAAATATAACCGATAACGCAGAACACCAGAATGGCGGCTATCCCGGCAAAAAACAGCCGCTTTGATCGAATCGGCCGCAGATCCTGAAAGAAGAACCACTCATAAATCAGAATAAACACGGGCAGCATACCAGCGTTCTGCTTTGTAAATACGGCGCATATGCCTGAAAGAACACACCCGGCCAGATATGTCCCCCCCTTTATCCGTTGTTTTTTTTGAATCGCCAGCCGGCCATTGATGTAGAGCACCATGGAAAGGATATAGAAAAGGGCGGCAAGGCTTGTCATGCGCTGTACCATATAGGTGACCGCGTTGGTTTGAACCGGATGAACCAGCCAGATCAGCACCGCTAAAAAGGCCATCCAGTCCGCTTCAGTAGCAATGTGGGGAAGATTCTCTCTCTCTTGATGCTTTAACGGTGCGGCAAACTGGATCGTCGTACGTATCAAAAAAAACAAAAGGAGTCCGGTCACCAAATGAATGATGAGGTTGACCACGTGATAGCCGAACGGATTTTCTTTTCCGAAATAGTAGTTCAGGGCAAAGCTTATGTTGGCAATGGGGCGGTTTTTAGGCTTTCCTTTCAGAGCGGCGGTTTTCAGTCCATCCAAAGAGAACTCGGTCATATGGACATTGGGATCATTCTTGGTGATATAGTTGATATCATCATAGACAAACGGGCCGTGAAA
>JAGYOX010000236.1 GCA_018399235.1 Desulfobacterales bacterium
AGGATGCGTTTTTGCCGGGGATGGATTACATCGACAAGTGGGGTTACCAGGTTGACAAGTACGGAACCGTCTCATACAAGCACTGAACGGGAAACATCTGCGAACAAGCCGGATTCACGCGACAGACAACAGCTGCGCGTGATCCGCAGCATTCGATGAAGAATCAGCCCTCGTTACCTTGAGGGGGGAGGCAAAAAAAACATTCGCAACTAGAAATCCCTCATTTCGTAGACTTGTCGGTTCCAAATAAATCAAAATCGACCCGACTCTCAAAATTTTCGCTGACGGTTTCGGAAATTCCTTTCAGGTATTCGCCAACGAGAATTTTTTCCTTTGGCTGCAAGGTTATCGCCGGATATAATGATACCGTAGTTTTCCGGTTATCCGTAAAAATCCTGCCCGGAGCTTGAATGATAGTTCTGAATATCACATGGTCTATCCTGAAATTATTGAACCGCTCCCTGAAATCTTTAAAAGCCGTAAAATAAACATTTCTCGCACAAATTCTGATAATGTCCATATACTGCTTGGGTGCGGTCATTAATTTTTGCGCATTGAGTTCAATAAGTTTTTCATATTTTGTACAATATTTCCGAATCGTGTCGAATTCTTCATTTAATACTTCCATCTCCCGGTTTAAATCTTTCAGTTTCTGTTGTTGTTTTTCGCTCGGTTTCTTGCCTCTCGCTCGTTGTTTATGTTGCGTCAGCAGCAATGATTTGAGTTGTTTTTCAAGGGCCTGTTTTCGCAGTTTAAGTACAATGTATTCGTTGGACTCGACAATTTTCTTGATCAGTTCTTCATCGAGATTCACATAATCTTCGTAGTCATACGAGGTGATCTGGTTGATTCCCAAATGTCGGCCTTCATAAAGGAAATCATTTTCCTGAATCCAGCGCGTGAACATAGCGGTCACCGCTTCCTGCGTCGAAACTTCGTCGCTATTAACCAGAATACTCACTTCGATATCCTCTTTTTTCTTTGCCGAGGCACGGACGATAATGCGGTCGTATCCGGGAATTTTTTCAAATGGATATCGGATGCAGTCGAACTGACAAGCGACTACATCCTGAAAACTGTTTCGATAACGGGTCAATCCGAAATGAGTAAGCTGCAAATCCGAGTCCCAGCCATCGTATTTGTAGCCTTTTTCCCAGGTGATTATTACTTCGCCGGAGTTATGAATCCGGGTTAATGCTTCATGACCGTAAATTCCCCGGTCTATAACGAAAATCAGCGGGCCGGGCTCGGTGGCGAAAATCTTCCTGAATTCAGGAATGGTAAAGGAAAAACGTTCACGCAAATCATAATAGTTGTCAAAATACTTGATAAATACCGGTTTCCCGCTTTGCGTATGGATGAAATCCTGATAATAGACCCGGGTTATCTTACCCACGCTGCCGCACCAGCCTTTCAGGATTTTTCGCATTCCGTTGTATTTGACACCATGCGGATCGTAGTAAAACCAACGGCTTGTCTCAATGTCTGCGAATCGGGCGTTGCGCTTAAATAGGAGCAGCCGGTTAAGCGCCGTGCTACCAGCCTTCAGTGCGCAGCGTTGATGCCTGGGCGAAGTAATAAAATCTAACCCGACAAGCCGTCGCAATGCTTTGAAATCAAGTTTTCTGCTTTGTTCGATGTTCACTGCTCCAAGCAACACCGAGATCAGCCACTGGAAACTAATATTCCGCAAAGGCAGTTTATCGATAATCGGCAGTATCATATGCAGTAGGAGAAGGAGTCCGGCATGGTGGACAAAAGGCGTGGGATCAGCATCATCACTCATTGCAAAAGAGGGAATATATTTGCGATTGTTGGAGTTTTCCGAACTCAATTCAGGCTCGCAATCGCAAATTTGTTCCTTGAAACACTCGTTTCCCCGACAGAAAACGGATGCCTCCACAGAGCTGTCATCTGATGCGGGCACTGCGGCTTCAGGCAATGGCTCTAACATATCGGATCGCTCATCCGCACTCTGTCTTTCTCTGGAATAATGCGGCGAAAGAGATGCGGAAATATTCAGTTTTTCTTTTTCCTGCTTGAAGATTACGCGTAGAGTTTCCCCGGAGAGTTCGGTTTGAAAATATTCTATAATTTCATTACGGATAAGCTTGCTGTAATTATACCGATTTTCCGGATAAACGTCCCGGAAGCGACTTCTCGCGTAAAATTCAATAGCCGGAGTGAGTTTTCGTTTTACCTCATGTCCGGCAAAAGCCGCTTCCATTGCGGCAAAATCATTGTTTTTCAGGGCATTGCCCCATTTTCGAATGGTTTTCAGATCAATATTGAAGGTTTCGCTTAAATTGCGTCGTCTGTAACCGGCGTTGAATAAGCGGCCTATCAGCAACTTGAATTGAAATGAATTCTTACCGCGCTCTATTCTCTCAAGCAAAGCCAGTCCGAAATAGACTTCCAGTTGTTCTGAATTATCTATCGGAGAATATAAAGAAAATAAGGGATTGGACTTGTCAACGCCGAGAATGAGTTGTAGATTTTCCATAGTGATGATGCTGTATCCTGTTTGTTGTTTTGGTCAATGACAAAGAGATACAGTATCATCTTTTTTAGATATTTTCAGGGATTTCTAGTTGCGAATGTTTTTCCCAAAGTAATGAGTGCTGAAACATACGCGTTTTTCGTCAAACGAAAACCGCA
>JAGYOX010000237.1 GCA_018399235.1 Desulfobacterales bacterium
ATAAGTTCAGCATTTTCTAATTTTCCCTCACCATCTTTCTCTGCTGTGATTCCGAGGACCTTTTCTTTTCCTTTTGTCATTCCGGGGAGCGCAGCGACGAGGAATCTTCACGTAGTCGAACGGATTTTAAACGCAGCCATGATATACATCGGCTATGAAAATCGCAACCCTAAATTACTCCGCGTTGCCGGCTTTGCCCCCTTCCTAAAAAAGCCTTGACCTCGGCGGGGCCAGTGGTTAGATTCTTACCAAATTATTCTGAGAACTTATGCCGTATCATGTTTAACTTCTTATTATCTCATGATTCTCAACTAAAAGAGGATGGCAGGAGGGACATCTCCTGATATTTTCAGGCCGGCGACTGTAAATGACATATAAACTTAACTTGGACACCACGGAGAATATCCTTATCCGTGCACCCAACTGGGTGGGCGATGTGGTGATGGCCGTGCCGTTTTACGAATGTATCCGTAATAATTTCCCCCGGGCCGGTCTTTATTGTTGTATCAGGCAATATGCCGCTAAAATACTGAAAGGCAATCCCTGGTTTGACGGTATCATTTCCGCGGATGATAAAAACCTGCAGGGAGTTATAGGGCTTGCTCGAAAAATCAGGAACGCGCATATTAAGATCGCCTTTATTTTGCCCCGCTCCCCAAGGGCACTGCTGACAGCCCGGTTGGGCGGGGCGAAGCAGGTTTTTGGTTACAGGCAACACGGGTATGGACTGTTTTTAAACGGCGGTCCATTGCATCCGAAAGCCGTCAAAGGGTTTCAACCCCGGCCCATGACGGCGCTTTATCTGAGCTTGGCCGATTGGCTGGGGCTGGAACTGCCGGTATCAACAAAGCCCCGGCTTTTTATCACCGAAGAGGAGCAGACGTCTGCAGATGATCTGCTCAAGCAGTATGGCATCGGCGGCGATGAACGGGTTATCGGTCTTAACCCGGGTGCCCGGTTTGGCGCTTCCAAGTGTTGGCCGCCGGGCTATTTTGCCCGACTGGCGGAACTGCTGCAGAAAAAGCTTAATTGTCGGCTGCTGCTTTTTGTCGGGCCGGGGGAGGAAGACATTGCGTCCGCCATTGAGACCCAATCCGGCGCGAAGCTTATCAATATCGCTGCGGATCACATCGACCTGGCCGTGCTGAAGCCGATGATAAAGCGCTGTGATCTGTTGATTACCAATGATACCGGCCCGAGGCATTATGCGGTGGCGTTCGATGTGCCGGTCGTTGTTATTATGGGGCCAACCGATCCGGCCTATACCAATGATAATCTGGAAAAAACCGTGGTTATCCGTAAAGACCTGGCATGCTCGCCGTGTCATCTGCCAACCTGTCCTATCGACCACAAGTGTATGACCGGTATTACGCCGGAAGAGGTATTTGATGCGGCTTTAACCCTATGGGAAAAAGAGACGAATGGATCCTGAGATCTACCTGACACGCTGGGAGGAGTTAAAGAAAAATTATCCGGCGCCGCTTGAAATTGACAAGCTGGCCCGGCAGGTGGCGTTGTCCTTTATGGATTCCTGTCTGTACTGCCAGCGCTATGAGCCATTTTATATAGACCTGCTGTGTGAAATGGCTACAACCTTTGATGACGCCGATTTAAATGCCCGGGTCTCCGGCGCCCTATTTGGCATCGTCGTTGAAGGCCTTTGCGATGAGTTTGAAGAAATGCAGGTGGATATATATGACCGGGTTATGTGCCAGATCATCGCATTCTCCCGCCGGCTTCCGGAAGGACGGGAGCTGGACAGACGACTGGCCGGCTTCGGATATGCCACCCCGGAGAGCCTGCTGGGCCGGGCCGCGGCTTTGCGTAAAAGTCTGCTGATTAAAGGCACGCTGGATAAGCCGGAAAAGATTATATTCCTTTCCCGGATCACCATCGGCGCGGACGTAGCCATTACCAGCGTGCTTATCCAGCGCTTTGCTGATGTTTTCCCAGATGCGGAGATCGTCCTGCTGGGCAGCGCCAAACTGAATGGCTTATTTGGTGCAGGCCCCCGTCTTAGGGTGCATGAGCTTAATTATCCCCGGCACGGCGGCTTGTTGGAGCGATTTTCCAGCTGGATGGCGGTGCTGGACGCCATTGAGCAGGAAGCCGCCGGCGTGGATGGACGTATACAGGTGGTTGATCCTGATTCCCGGCTTTCCCAGCTGGGTATCCTGCCGGTTTCTGAGCCCGGAAAATACTTTTTTTTTAACAGCAGAGACAGCAATACCATTAGCGATCAGCTGTCCCTTTCGGAATTGGCCAATGAATGGGCCAACCGCGTTTTGCCTCAGCCCGGATTCTATAACCCCACGACATGGATCGACCGGCGGTCGAAAGAAGCTGTTGCCGGTCTGCTGAAACGCACCCGGCGGTTCTCCCAACGGCTTGTTACCGTCAATTTGGGCGTGGGGGGCAATGCCCGAAAACGGCTGGATGCGGATTTTGAGCTGAAGCTCCTTACGACGCTTCTTTCAGAAACAGGGACCACCGTGATTCTGGACTGCGGGGCGGGAGACGAAGAAAAAAAACGGGCCGAACGGCTCCTGGAGGAACTAAATGCCCGGGGTATTAATACGGATTTTACGGATCTAAAGGGGGAGGTTTCGCTGAACGCGCCGGGTATTATCAGCGTAGAATGCGAAATCGGG
>JAGYOX010000238.1 GCA_018399235.1 Desulfobacterales bacterium
AGCGCCACGGTAATTGGTGAGGCCCATGTTTGGTTTGTCGGCATCTGCTCTTGCATGAATGATTTCCGCCGCGGTCTGCCCGGTGATCGCCCAGTGCATTTTGTTCTGTACAGTCTTGAAGAACTCGATGCTGATATCCAGTGTCGGATCGTAGTCGATGCTGGTGGCGTAAATATCGGTGATTTTTTGATAAAAACGGCGTTCAGATGTCCGGATATCCTGAATCCGCCGTTCCAGCTCTTCAAAATAATCAAAGGGCTGATCCGGGTTTTTCAACCGTTCATCATCGAGCAGAAATCCTTTTTTAATAAACTCTGTCAGTTGTTGCGTCGCCCAGATACGGAAATGGGTAGCCACATGGCTTTTTACTCGATAGCCGACGGAGATAATCATGTCCAGATTGTAGTAATCGAGCAGGCGTTTGACCTGGCGATTTCCCTCGGATCGAACTGTCAAGTATTTCTTGACAGTTGCCTCCGGTATAAGCTCTCTTTCCTCATAAATGTTTTGAATATGAAGACTTATGTTTTGTTTTGTCGTCTGAAACAGGTCTGCCATCAACTGCTGGGTCAGCCAGACCGACTCATCCTCAAACCGAACATCCAGCTTCAACTTGCCGTCTTCAGCCTGATAAACCAGAAACTGCCCCTTGGCGGCTTCGCCGAGTTCTAAGTCCTGAGTACTCTGCGCCTGCGAAGAGTTCTGAGTTTGTTTGTTTTTTTCATTCATCATTCATACCTCATCATTCTTTCCCCGCGCTGTACATTGGCAAAACCGAAGATCCATTTCAGGTAGTCGTCATGCCAGGATTGCTTCAGTTCGATGTTTTGCGATTCTTTAGTCATGGGAGTTGCCTCCTTCAATATCCTGCTTATTCAATGCTTCATCAACCCAGCAGATCGCCCGCCGCAGGTTGTCAGCTAGAGGGCCTTTGGCCGATGCGTAGTGTTTGTTAAACCAGTTCCGCAAAAGCTCCCTGATATACTTCGAGTTGGATTTGACCTCGTTTGCCGTCAGTCCGCGTACGGCTTGAAGGCAATATTTAAGCTCTTTCCCTGTTAGGCCTGCGTTGACCTTTTTGCTGCGCAACGCTTCTGCATATTTCCTCTTTTTGGTGGCCGCTGCAGTGCTTCCGTTTGGAATTGAAAGTTCCTGAGCATTTCCACTCTTTAATCGTTCAATCAGTTTAGTTCGGGTTTTTGATCTTGAAACCACTCCTTCGAGCATTTCCAAAGTTTTATCCAATGTCTTCCCGGATTTCTTGATGAAATAGTAAACGGGCAGAAATGCGGTACTTTCAAAGCAGATCTGTTTGATGTACTCGTCTGGCTCAGGGACATTGTCCTGATTCAAAGTGCCGAGAACGATATCAGCCGTCCTTATGCCTTTGGTTTTTACGATTTGTTTTTTAGCTGTACCAATAACGCTTCCAGCCAGAGGTTCAACATGGCCGATCAGCTTAAGTGCAGGCTTGCCTTTGACCTCAGAGAACTCTCCCTCTTTGATGAAAGAAAGCTGACTGAGAAGTGACTCATCAATCAGGAATGAACCTGCGGAACCTGTTACACTGCCGGTGTGAAGATCAAAAATTCCTGCCTCACGAACGCCGATCCGCGCAATGTTTTCGAGGTGCTGCATCCATAGGTGCTGTTCAGCTTCCCGTTTGGCCTCAAGGATAGATCTGAGTTCAGGGTATTTAATTCGCTCGGAGCGGCCTCGATATCGGTAATAGATATCGCTCTCTTTCAGCTCCTTTCCAGCATCTTTCGTGCAGGCGACTGGCTTATTCGCGGCCTCATAGATATACAGAAGGCCAAAAATCTTTCCATGAAGTTCATATTCCTGAATCGCCCATTCTATTTCCGGGGCAAAGTGATCATTGAAGTTGCGAGACATCTTCTCTGGATCAATATCCTCAAATAACTTCAGGTTAGCTCCTGAGAGGCCGCAAAGCCGGTGTGGTTTATTGGCAATTCCAAATACGATATAGCCGCCTTTGGTATTAGCGTATGCAGCACTTGTTTTCAGGTACTTCGGTAAGCTAGCCCATCCAAATGATTCCTTGAATTCAAGACTGCTGCTTTCCCTTGAAATCACACGTTCCGGGTCTGCAGGTGAAATCTTAAAGATTTCATTCAGATCCTCTTGAGAAAATGGCTTGTTGCTGCTCATCTTACTTTTGATCCTTGGGAGGGCACGGGTCGTTTCCGTAGCTATTGCCAGCACGGATCTTTCCGTCCACGCCATGAATTTTGGTGTCCGTCTTCTGGCTTCTGGCGATGTTCTCCGCCTTATCAATGGCCTGCGCCTGTGTGTGGGTAACTTTGGTCGCCTTGCTGTTACCTTCGCCCTTTACCGCCCAGCCATCGGGATGTTTTACAACATGCTGATTTTTACCTTTAGCCATAATTACGCCTCCATGTATTGGTTAACGATTTCCGGTTTTACCCGCCATTCGCCCGTTAACATCTTCTGCATCAGGCCGCGCTTCTGGGTTTTGTATTTATCTGCGAGCTGTTTCAGCAGGTCGATTTCGTGCTGGGCTGAAGACAGTGTCTCTGAAATTTCCTGTTGTTCCTCAAGCGATGGAATCAGCACCTTGATTTTTGAGAAATCACCCCAGC
>JAGYOX010000239.1 GCA_018399235.1 Desulfobacterales bacterium
ATGAAAACCAATAAACGGATCATCATCCCCCTATTTGTACAAGGGCAAACAGGCGACCGGAAGCACGGGCATTAAGGACGACATGGAAAACGCCGGCGCCGTCTGGGTGGATGCCCCCGCCTTTCGGGAAGAAAACCGGGTATGGGGCCGCGTGGTGGAAGATATCCCCGATTACTGCCGGGAGCTGGTCAAGGCGCTTTCTGAGTGACCTCGCGTCTCCGGGTCGAATCAAGCTAACTTTATGATATTATGGTAGTTAGACGCTAAAAAAAATTGCATGTTCACGCCTTAAGCTCTATCTTTCGAAGAGGATGAAACTAAATTAGATATGCTAGATTACGGATAGAGAAAAGCGCTGGTCAGCTCGCCTTTTACTCTCCCCATGTTTCAGCCAACCCGTGATAAAGTATTTTTTTTGGCTTGACCTCTTTTACCTACCTAAAGTATTTTTAGCTTAACTCCTTCTGGCTTCCCACATCTCATTTTTTCCGGCGATGAAATGCAAGAAATATAGAATTAAACGTATTATTAAGAGATCCTGATGAAAATTGGTGATACCCTCAAAAAACTGAAACAGAATGAATTGCCGCCTTTGGGGACGATTCCCGATCCTGTCCTGGATTTTACCGCCTCCGCCTTCAGGCTTCGCGGACGTTTCCAGACCCTGAGCAGCCTTGAACGGATCCTGATAACCGTGCGCCATAAGGAACCCGACCGGGTGCCGGTAACCCCCATACTCGGGGGCGGGGCCAGGCAGATATCCGGGATTTCCTATCCGGACCATTCCCTGAATGCGGATAAAACCGCCCAGGTGTTTCTTGACGGATGGAGATTTATCGGGGGCGATTTGGTTATCTTAATGCTGGATCTTTCCCTTGAGGCGGCTGATTTTGGGCAAAAAATTGAATATCCGGCCAACTCCACGCCCTATCCGGACTACACCCGTCCGGTCGTCCGGAGTGTGGATGACTATGATAAGATTCCAACGGTTGACCCGCTAACCTCGCCACGAATGAGCGAATTCATTCGCCTATGCCGGATTATCGTCAAGGAAGTCGGCTTGAGGTCAATCGTTACGGGGTTTGTTTTTGCGCCGCTGGGGGTTCTGTCCATGATGCGGGGGGCGGAACAGCTGTTTAAGGATTGCGTACTTTACCCTAAAAAGGTAAAGCGCGCCTGTGAGATCATCACCGGCGTGCTGATCGAATATGTTGAGGCCCAATGCGACACCGGGGTTCCGGCAATAGCGATCGACGCCTTGTATGGATCCAAAAGCGGACTGCCTAAAAACCTCTGGGAAGAAATCGAGGGTCCCTTTACGAAAGAAATAAGCCTTGCAATCAAAAAAAGAGGCCTGATGGTGGGGGTCCATAACTGCGGCCATGAACCCTATTTTGATTCCCAGATGCGTTTCATGGAGCCGGAGGTGATCAGTTTCGCGCATCTTCCAGATGATTGCAGTAATCGCAAGGAACTTAAGCGCCGGTACGGGGATCAGATCACCCTTTTAGGGTACATCGAAACCCCGCTCTTGGTGCATGGAACGCCCGCCGACGTAATGGAGGAATGCCGCCGGCAAATTGATGATTTGGCGCCGGGCGGCGGATTTATCCTCGCCCCCGGATGCGAATACCCGCCAAATATTCCCTTGACCAATGCTCTTGCGATGGTCAAGGCTGCTGAAAAATACGGTTAATATGAACGCATTTCGCAGACGGTTGAAACATAACTCCTGCTGAGGGGGACACTCATGAGCACAAAGGATAGTCTTGCGGTCCTTGTAGAAAGCATATTGAGTAAAAATCCCGACCAAACCGAGCGCGCCCTACAGGCAGTCAATGAAGGAAACTACCCTTCAGATGATATTTTAAATGCCTTGACGACGGGTATTGAAAAAGCCCGCCAGATGCTTCATGAAGGTGTTTTTTCGATTCCTGATTTCCTGCTTGCCATTGACGCCTACCGCGTAGGGGTTGAGTTTTTAAAAACCTATTCATCCGTTTCTAATCCGCAGCCGGTTAAACAGGAAAAGTCGCAGGTGGTTATCGGAGTGGTGGACGGGGATGTGCATGACATGGGGAAAAATATCGTGGCCGCCGTATTGGAAGCATCCGGCTACCACGTTCATGATGTGGGCAAAAACACTCCCAATGAGGTTTTTCTGGAAAAACTAATGCAGACAAAACCAGACGTACTGGCCTTATCCACCATGATGTCAACTCCCATAGACAATATGGCCGAGCTGATCCGGATGGTGAAAAAAATGTTTCCAAAAACAGCCATCCTTGTCGGCGGAGCGCCTTTTGACGCCCCGCTCGCCAGTCGGATCGGAGCGGACGGGTATGCGGAAAATGCGACCCTTGTGCCTGAAGAGACCCGGCGCATACTTGGATCTTAAATTGGAATTCGCGAAATCGGCGAAATCGGGGATACCATACAAATTTTATCGATGGGAGGAAAAATTAATATGGTGTCCCCGGATTTTCACAGCCCGTTCGGAGGAACTGTAATATTGATATAGCAGAGCAAAAGTGGTATCTTAAAAAAAATGAATAGAAAGTACACAGCCATATATCGAATGTCGGACCGGC
>JAGYOX010000024.1 GCA_018399235.1 Desulfobacterales bacterium
AGGAATTGACGAATGCGCTTTGTTTATCCACCCTACATGGCTAAGCTTTTGTTTTTTTTACCTAATACCCAATACCTTATACCCAATACCTAATACCCAATACCTATACCTTTCCCCTTAAACCTTTTTTACTCGCCTTTCACCCAGGATACGACCATCTCCACCTGCTTACGGCTCTCCGGAGACGGCCAGTCAATAAAATCGACATGCTTTCTCAAAGCCGCAATATACCGGATTATCCCATCACCGGAAGCATATCCGTGGCGGGCCAGGTAACATCCCACCACGGTTCCGGTCCTGCCGATGCCGCCCATACAGTGAACATAAACCGACAAATGATTCGCTATGGATTCATCAATCACATCCAGAATTCCAGACATCCGGGCCCGCCCCGGAACATTCCGGTCGATAATCGGTTCGCGCCGGTACCACAACTCAATATTCCTGGCATCGGCAATCTTATTGAGACTCATGGAGTAATCCGCCGGTTGCAGCCCTCCCGGAATCCGTTCATCATCCTGGGTTAAATCGATAAAATTTCGAACCCCCGCATCAACGATCCCTGAAAGAAGCTCCGGACATTCGTAAGGGGCGTAAAAACATGGATGGCATCCGGCCAGAAACCATTTGGAAATCACCCAGTAAGACCCGCTGAAAGGTGCTTGAAGGCTTTGCGTATCACGGACCCTTTTCCCTTCCATACCCCCTCCCATATAATATTGCAGGAAAACCATTTATTTGGCGGCAAAAAAAGAACGGATAATCGATAGGATGAGCTCAGGCTTTTCCATCGGAATCAAGTGGCCGGCATCCTCAACCAGTTGATAGCTGCCGTTCGGAAACCTTTCAGCCGCTTTTTGGAAATCAATGATACCGCGATTTTCGGTATGTTCCCCCTCAAGGACAAGCACCGGGCATTGAACCGATGGCAAGACAGGCCATGGGTCATAGCCCATGCCGCCCATAAAAAGCGCAGCTTCCCTGTGTGGATGGCAGGCCAGCTCCAACCCGCCCGAGTCCGAGCCGACCATACCGTATTGGATATATAGTTCCAGCATTTCATCATCCCAATCCTTGAAGAGCGGTTTTGACCGGAGGTATGCCTGGGCTTCGTCTTGATCCCGCCACTGATTCCGTCGTTTGATGGATTTGCCCGCCAATGGATGATCTTCCACACGCATTTCAATGCTATAGAAGTCCTGCGGCAAAAAAATCGGTTCGATGAGAACCATTTTTCCGGCGTTGAGGCTGAATTTTCCCTCGGCCAAAGTAATGACCGCCCCGCCCATTGAATGGCCGACCATGTAAGGGGATGACAGGCCCAATTCACCGCAGAATTTAGCGAGATCTTCGGCCAAAAGCAGCCAGTTGAACCCGCCCTTTTCCGGGTCCGTCTCCCGGTGATCACAAAAATAGGGGCAAAAAATTTGATATGTATCACTCAGTCCACGGGCGATGGGATGCCAGAGCCAGGGGTTAAATCCTGTGGCGTGGAGCATAATCAAGGGTTCGCCCTCCCCCCCGTAATGCAGATAGCTGATTATACTATCCCCGATATCAACCGCTGCCTGTACAGGCCCTGTTTCAGCCATTGGCCTTCCCTTATCATTCAAACTTTTCCGGCGGACGGCGCTCCGGCACATAGACATGCGGAATTTTGTCCTCATTCCATTCCTTGGAAACATACAGCCCGCAGTAGCAGCTGCCATATGCCTCAACATCCGGAGCACGGTAAATACAGGGGCATAATATATCCTTGTCCTTCTCCTTGTCGCCGGATGCCAGCCGGCAGGGACAGGACATGTATCCATATCTTTCCTTGTTTGTCAAAAGGGAATTCAAAAGCTCCATGACGAATTCCTTGTCCCTGTTGAAAAAGTATCCCTTCGGCTCCTGGACTTTCCTTAGCTGTTCATATAGCTCTTCTGCATTCATGACAATCCTAGCGCCTCCTTGATCTCTTGTTCCTTGTATCCCACGATCACCTGCTCGCCGATTTTAATTGTCGGGAATGAACACTTGGGATTGAGTTTTTTAACATCTTCAAGAATGGCCTTCCTCTCTTCCGCATCCAATAAATCCACATCAACGAAATCATACGCCACATTACATTCGTTTAGCAGACGTTTGGTCGATTTACAGTGACTGCAGGTACTCAATGTATAAATTTTCACATCCGGTGTCGTCATAGGCTGTCAACTCCTTATAACTGAACGATTATTCAAATGAAACAACGATCTCATCATATGATTTTCTCCATTTCGGCGGCAACAGGGTCTTGTCCGATCGGAAATACCCGACCGCCATCAATAAGGGGATCCAGTAATTTTCGGGAATATTGAATTCCTGATGGACCCTTTCTATATCAAAACCGTCCATGGGATGGGTGTCAAGCCCTAAACTTTTGGCGGCAAGCATTAAGGCCATGGCAAAAAATCCGGTATTTTTGCACGCGTAGGCGACGCGCCGGGCCTCCGATGTCCCGTAAAGGGATTGGCAGACCCCGTCAAACCAGTCCCGCTGTTCCTCTTTCATCATACCCCCTTTTACCAGCTCGCTGAAGTTTTTTTCAACAAACTGATGCCCCGGCTTCCAACCGTCGGTATCTGCCAGCACAATCAAAGTTACAGGGGCCTCACTGACTTTCGGCTGTTTCCACGCGTGCTGCTGCAGGCGCATCTTATCCGCCTTATCCCTCAAAACCATCAGGCTCCATGGCTGCAGGTTAAACCCGGACGGGGCCTGACCCGCCGTTTCAATCATCTGCCGCAAAAGGTCTTCAGGGACATCTTTATTTGGATCAAAAAAGTTCACCGCCCGCCGGCCATAAATAACATCTTTGAATTCCATCCTTATCACTCCCTTAGAATAAAAGAGCGGCTATTTGCGCCGCTCTTTTTTCAAACAAAGGAGGCCACCCCCCCCCTTTTTAGCCGGGCACCGAGTATGGGGCCGCCTTGCCGATATAATCCAGCGTCTCCTCATACCTGCCGCGCATATCGACGTGGGCATCTTCGATTTCTTTTTTCTGCGGGCTCCATTCAGTCGGGCATTCATGTTTCAACTGGGCGATCTTATCTTCCAGGTCTTGAATAATCATTTTCATGTCATTAAAATTTGTCCACACCTTTTCTTTTTCAGCCGTGCCCAACTGATCCGCCCGGGAAACGACATCAAACAGTTTGGCTTTCCACGCCGTCAACTCGCTTTCTAACCCATTGCAAAAATCCATTACCTCCATTCGACATCCTCCTTTTTCTCTGTTTTCAGTTAAGTGGCTCTGACAGATTTAGCATCTTCTCCTTGCAAATAAACGTCCCCTGCCAATAAGCCCCGTTTATGCCTGTTTCATTCTACATTCCTTGTCCCATTCCGGGCACACATCCTTCATCGGTGCGGTGTATTTTGCCATGCATTCTCCGCATTCCAGTTCGATGTTCGGAACATCCCCATACCGTCTCATCATTTCCTCATGGCTTAAATGAGACACCGCACTGCATCCGCACTGAGGGCATGAGGTTTTCAACCTGAACCTTTCTTTTTTTTCCATGGTCCATACCTCCTTTGTTTAGAATAATCTATTTGAATGCCGTTTCAAGCTGTTCAATTAATTTTTCAGGTGTATCCACAGGTGGCCGACATGCCTGTTCAAAGCAGACTTGCGCCACAGCCCCATTATCCGGTATCTTCATTTCCATGGTATCCTCTAAGAAATGGGACAGCGTCTCACTATCCGTCATGTCCCCAACCACCACCATACTCTGTCCGATCCCGCCGGCACGACGCCCGGCATCAATCATTTGTCCGGTAACCCCGCTTTTTTTATTGCCGGCGATTACCATGTGAACATGCTTGGAAAATGAAATGATCGCAGCCGTCAGAAGATAAGGCGCCATTTTCGGAGAACGGACCATCTCGCCCCCGGCGCATCTGAGGATAGTCTCGGCCGCTGTATCAAAATTCTTGTTCCCGCTGATGCGATACAGTCTCACTAGGTTCATTACGGCAGCAGATGCGGCGGACGGGGTGACGTTGTCCACGACATCCTTCATTTGAAACGCAAGGTATGGGTCGTGCGAAGACGGGTTCATATAGACCATCCCCGAACGAAGATCGACAAAATCGGCAAGAAACTCATGCATTAACTCAACCGCCCATTCAAGCAGCCAAGGATTGAAGTTCGTCTCATAAAGGTCGATCAGCCCATTCATTAAAAACGTATAATCATCGGCAAGCCCGGCGACTTTGCGCTCTTCCTCCCGCCATCGCCGGTAGAGCCGCCGTGTATTCTTGTCATATAAGTGCTCATAAATAAAACCAACCGCCCTCTCGGCTGCGGCAAGATAGCGAGAGGATTCAAAGACCCTTGACGCCCGGGCCAGCGCAGAGATCATCAGGCCGTTCCAGGCAGTTAATATCTTATCGTCCAGATGGGGACGCGGCCTGTTTTGTCGGGAATGAAACAGCCTTTTTTTTGCCCTATCAACCCGCTCCCTGATCTCCATTTCAGACAAACCAAAATGCGCAGCCGCCTCATCGATTGTATGGACTTGACGCAGGATATTCTGGCGCTCAAATTCGCCAAAGGGATCCTGAGACACATTGCCGTTTTCCCGGACATCAAAAATGTAGCAGAAAACCTCTGCTGCCTGGCTATCCGGTTCAACCAAGAGAAGCGATCTTAACTCATCAAAAGACCAGACATAAAACGCACCTTCCCGCTTGGCCGAATGCTTGTCCGATCCCTCTACCGCATCCGGCGATAGGCTGTCGGCATCTTCTGCTGAGTAAAAGCCACCTTCGGGATGCGTCATATCCCGAATCACGTAATCTATTGTCTGTTTTACCAAATCAGCATAAATCGGATCGCCACTTATTTGATAGGCATCCGTATAAACATTGACTAGCTGAGCATTATCATAAAGCATTTTTTCAAAATGCGGCACATGCCAAAATTGATCGGTTGAATACCTGTGGAATCCCCCCCCGATATGGTCATATATGCCGCCCTTCGCCATAGCGTCCAAGGTGCCTGTTACCATTCGAAGCGATCTATCTCGCAGCTGGCTATCTTGACCGGCTTCTTTGGCGTACTGATAGAAGGTGAGCAAAAATTGCAAAACAGGCGGCATCGGAAATTTGGGGGCGCCGCTGAAACCGCCGTTCTTGGGGTCATAATCCTTGGCAAAAGCCTGAACCGCATCCCTAATCAGGTCGTCAGAAAGCGCCGTGCTCCCCGAAGGGATGGAGAGCTCGGATAGATGTTGCTTTAACCTTTGGATGAATGCAGTCGCCGAGTCTTCTATTTTCGCTCGCTGATCTTTATCGTTCCATGCTTTATGAATTCCTCGCAGCACATCCGGCCAGCCCGGCATCCCATGACGGGAGTTCGGCGGAAAATAGGTCCCCCCGAAAAACGGTTCACCCGCCGGCGTTAAAAAAACGTTCAAGGGCCAGCCGGCTGATCCGGTCAATGAAGAAACCGCCGTGATATAAAGGGAGTCCACATCCGGCCGTTCCTCCCGATCCACCTTGATGTTTACGAGGAACCTATTCATAAGCTCCGCGATTTCCGGGTCGCTAAAGGATTCCGCTGCCATCACATGGCACCAGTGACAAGTGGAATATCCGATGGATACCAGAACTGGTTTATCCACTTCTTTCGCCCGTTCAAATGCCGCCTCGCCCCAAGCATACCAATCAACTGGCTGATATGCATGCTGAATCAGGTAAGGGCTTTTTTCATCGATCAGGCGATTAGGACCCGTATTATCCGCTTTGTCTGCCATACCTGACACGTTTTCCTAGTTTTCATAAAGTGTCTTCTCGAGCCACTCCCGCACCCGTCCTTCTACGGCATAAACTCCCTTATTATGGCCTACTGAGTCCAAAAACCATTCCTTGATGTCCGCCGGCATTCTAATTTTGGCCATTTCCTCGGCAGCCTCGGAATTTCGGCGGATCAGATAGATCACCGGCTCGGCATCCCAAGCGTAGACAACAAAATAATTGGAAAAATCCGCCTTTGATCTGATGACACGCCCGTGGGCCCAGTTATTTCCCCACTCCAGATAAAGCGTTACCGCCTCTTCCGGGGTCATTTCCCAATCAATTGAACTGATCAGGTCTTTTTGCTTTTTAAGCTCTTCTATATGCATCATTTTGAACCCCCCTCTAAACTAAGCGTTTAAAAATGTTTTGCAAACGTCACAGAACAGTAATGCACTATTTGTGCCAAAACCATTGGCGACGAGACCGTTCGTGAAATTATGCGCTGTATAAATCATACAGCATAAGGCTTAGGGGTGAGGTATAAGGTACAGGGTTTAGGGCGTAAGGTTTAAGGTATAAGGTTTAGGGTGTAAGGTTTCAACCTTTATGCGTTCACACAAAAAAGCCCTGTAGGGTCGATAAGCAAAGTGCATCCACCAATTTCTGACCGGTTTACCCAAATTTGTGCAATCAATGTAGTGGAAGGCTTTAGCCTTCCAGTGGACGCGTTTTGTTGCGCCGATCGATTCTGCGAATGGCAGGCTAAAGCCTGCCGCTACATGGTATTTGACATAGAATCTATTTTCAGGCTCGGTCCCGGCCCCAGCCCGAGGGGAAACAGTTCCAATCGATACCGGTATCTCTTCTACTAAGAAATTTGATACACACTTACTTATTTTGATACATTTTTGTATCAAATAATAGTTTCAAGTATGAACCCCTTTTTCAGTCCAAGATTAAGCCTTGCAGTTGAAAATATAACCATTTTAAAAAATTGTAAATATTTCAGTAAAGTTTGATTTCAGGGAATATTAGTTTATATTACATTGTGGCACATTATTTGTATGTCTATTAAAAGGAAGACACATGTGGATGGGTGGGGCCAGCCTGCATGTCATTTACAAAACCGCAAACAAAGAGGAGGATATATGCCAGACAAGACAAAAGACACGGGCAAGGACAAGACGGATAAAAAGCTTCTTGACCCCAGGGATGCGACCATTTGCGAGTCAACTGCGCAAATGCTCGAAAAAGCAAGGAGGGATGGAGTAGAAATCGCCTTTGACCGGGCGTCAACCATGAAAGCATGCCCCATCGGAGCGGATTCAGCATGCTGCAAACACTGCTCAATGGGGCCCTGCCGGCTTAACGCCAAGGATCCATACAGCAAAGTCGGTGTATGCGGCGCGACCATTGATACCATTATGGCCAGAAACTTTGCCAGGATGGTAGCCTCAGGCGCTTCCGCCCACACAGACCATGGAATGTCCATGCTGGATGTTTTCCGTGACGTAGTTGACGGCAAAATTCCGGATTACCAGGTCAAAGATGTCATAAAACTTGAAGCCGTTGCTCGCTCCGTAGGCATCGAGATTGAGGGCAAAGATCAGAAGGAAATCGCCAAGGAACTATACAAAGAGCTTGAACGCACCTATACGCAGGTTGACGGCGAAATTCCGTTTATGAAGCGGGTGCCTAAAAAAACGCTGGAAACCTGGCGAAAGCAAGGTATTGTCCCCAGGGGCGCCATGCGGGAAATCATGGAGCTGATGCATCGGACACACATGGGGGTTGACCAGCATTATGAGAACATCACCCGTCAATGCAGCCGAACTGCCCTGTCAGACGGCTGGGGCGGCTCCATGGTGGCCACTGAAATTTCCGATATCCTCTATGGAACCCCGGTTCCGGTAGCAGCGGATGTTAACATGGGCGTCCTGAAGGAGAACATGGTCAATATCATCGTTCATGGTCATGAGCCCAACCTGTTTGAATCCATGCTCGAATCGGTCAATGAGCCCACGCTTGTGGAGGCGGCAAAAGCGGCCGGAGCAGACGGAATCAACCTTGTGGGGATGTGCTGCTCAGGGGCGGAAATGATGTCCCGCCACGGCATACCGCATGCCGGCAATTTCATGTCGACAGAGGCGGTCCTCGTGACCGGCGCTGTTGACGCCATGGCAGTGGATGTCCAGTGCATCAAGCAGGGGCTTGCCAAGGTTGCGGAATGTTATGGCACTTATCTGTTTACCACCAACCCGCGCTGCCATATTGAAGGGGCTCAGCATCTTGAATTTCATGAGCACAGTCCCAAGGAAACTACGGATGAAATCGTAATTCAATCGATTTCCCGGTTTAAAAACAGGAAAATGCCGATTGACATACCGCAGATAATAAACACGGGTATACACGGATTTTCTCATGAATACATCAACTATATGCTTGGCGGGTCATTCCGGGGCAGTTACACGCCACTCAATGAGAATATCATCAACGGTCGGATTCGCGGCGTTGCCGGCATCGTCGGCTGCACCAACCCCCGTGTAAAGCATGACTATGCACATGTTGAACTCGTAAAAGAACTGATAAAAAATGACGTCCTGGTGCTTCAGACCGGCTGCTCACAAATATCTCTTGCAAAAGCCGGATTGCTGACACCCGAGGCGTCTCATCTCGCAGGTCCCGGGCTTCGTGAAGTCTGCGAAGCTGTTGGTATGCCGCCGGTACTCGGCATGGGTTCATGCGTTGACAACAGCCGTATACTTATCGCCGCCGCTGAAATGGTAAATGAAGGCGGCCTCGGTGAGAGCATAGCGGATTTGCCGGCTGCCGGGGCGGCCCCCGAATGGATGAGCGAAAAAGCCATTTCCATCGGCCACTATTTTGTGGCCTCAGGGGTTTATACGGTCTTCGGGGTCACCTTCCCCATTGTTGAGGAGACCAAGTTTCATGAGCTCCTTTTCAACGGACTGGAGCAGCAGGGACTCGGAAAATGGGGTTTTTCGCCGGACCCGAAAGAAATGGCCCGGATGATGATCGCCCATATTGACAAAAAAAGAAAAGAACTCGGTATTGACAAAGCAAGGGAAGGCTTTCTTATGGATTTGGCCGACCGCCGCGAGTTCGCCTGATTCTGAAGATTTAAAACAAACTGCAACCACATAACAAGGGGGGATTGATATCCCCCCTTGTTTATTCTATAACCAAATTCATGAGCGAATATATTACCCATGACAGGACCGGCCGCTCTGTCGGCCGGGTTGAGAAAAAATATTTCACGTTTGCCGAGCCGCCTGAAGAAATGGTGCTTGACAGCGGCTGCAGGCTTGGGCCCGTCACAATTGCCTATGAAACCATGGGCACCTTGAATGCGGATAAAAACAATGTGATTCTGGTGCTGCATGCCCTGACCGGCGACTCACACGTGGCAGGGTATTACTCGGAAACCGATGACAAGCCGGGCTGGTGGGATAACATGGTGGGACCGGGTAAGGGGATTGACACGGACAAATATTTTGTCGTCTGCTCAAACGTGCTTAGCGGATGCATGGGCTCAACCGGTCCGGCCTCAACTAATCCCGCCACAGGGAAGCCATATGGCTTAAAATTTCCAATGGTCACCATAGGGGACATGGTTAGGGCTCAAAAGGCCCTTCTTGACCATCTCGGCATCAAACGGATACTGTCCATGACAGGAGGTTCCATGGGTGGCATGCAGGTGCTTCAATGGTGTGTTCAGTACCCGGAAATGGTCCTGTCCGCCATACCCCTGGCAACCACCATGCGGCATTCTGCGCTGGCCATTGCGTTCAATGAGGTGGCCAGGCAGGCGATTATTGCGGATCCGAACTGGAACAGGGGCGACTATTATGACGGCCCCAAGCCCAATGTGGGGCTTTCTGTCGCCCGCATGATTGGACATGTCACCTATTTATCCGATGAGGCCCTGCGGCAGAAATTCGGCCGCAGGCTCCAGGACAGGGATAGTTTTTCGTTTAACTTTGACGGCGACTTCCAGGTGGAAAGCTATCTACGCCACCAGGGCGCCAAGTTCGTTGAACGGTTTGACGCCAATTCGTTTCTTTATATCACCAAGGCTGCCGACTATTTTGATCTGACCCAGCCAAGCGGTCAATCATCCGCAGTGGATGTGTTTCTAAAGGCTTCGGCCCGTTTTCTGGTGATCTCCTTTACTTCGGACTGGCTCTATCCGACGTATCAAGCCCGGGACATGGTCAAAGTTATGAAAAAAAGGGGACTGGACGTCAGCTTTTGTGAAATCGAAGCCGAATGGGGGCATGACGCTTTTCTCCTCCCTAACAAACGACTTGCGAATCTTATCAGGGGATTTATCGACAGTGTCTATGAACGGATGGAATAGCAATTCTGTGCGCTATGATCTGCAGATCATAGCCTCTTGGATTAAGCCCGGCTCGAAAGTGATTGGTCTCGGCTGCGGTGAAGGTGAACTGTTATACTATCTTAAGCACCACAAACAGGTGGCGGAAACGGGTGTTGAAATCCTTGAATCCCGGGTTGCTGAATGCATCAATAAAGGGCTTACTGTAATCCAGGGCGATATCAACGAAGAGATTAAAGATTATGCGAATGACGCCTTTGATTACGTGGTTTTGAGCCAGACCCTTCAGCAGGTCTATGATCCATTGGCTTTAATCCGTTCCATGCTCCGGATCGGTCGAAAAGTGATTGTCAGTTTTCCAAATTTCGGACACTGGTATGTTCGCCTGCAACTCCTTTTGACGGGCCATGCCCCAATAACCCCCCAGCTGCCGTACCAGTGGTACGAAACCCCCAACATCCGGGTGCTTTCCATTAAGGATTTCAGATCATTTGCCCGTGAGATGGGTTTTCGGATATTAAAAGAGGCGACCATCAATACGGACCGGGAGGATAAAACAGGCAGCTATGTTGCGTTTATGCCGAATTTGCGCGCAACCTATGGAATTTATCTGATCAGCCGATTAACGTCGGCGTAAAAAAAGTCCACCCTCTACCAAAGGAAACATATGGGAAAAGGCCAAGCGGATTCTTTATGTTATGGACATTTTAACCGAAAAAGAATGTGATGGTTCCTGTGAGATCTGCAGATAAATCAAGCGAAGTAAACAGCTACCGCGAAGAATCGATTACGGTATATAAAAATGGTGACAAACGGTTCGCCTGCGAAGCCATAATCGTTGAAGAACCGCTGTCAATATGTATTGATGGGACCTTATACTCAATGGTTATGCGCAGTCCGGGCGACGAAAAAGCACATGCTGCAGGCTTCTGCCTCACAGAAGGGATTATTGAACATTCCAATGACTTACTTGCCATCGATGTATCAAAGGAAAACGGCGTTAATACGGCTACGGTTGCCCTTTCCCCCCGGCGGCGGCAAAAAATCGGCCACATCTTAAACCGAAAGGGCTCTATCGACCAGACCAACTGTGGCATCTGCGGAAAGGAGCTGACTGAAGACATACGCCGGAGCCTGACGCCAACCAACAGCCAAACAGCCTTTACCATTGAAGAGATCCATCGATGCGTTCAAATGCTGCCGGAATACCAGTTGCTTTACCAAAAAACCCGCAGCTCGCATGCGGCCATGATATTCGATGAAGCACTGAACCCGTTGTCTTTTGCCGAGGACGTCGGCAGGCATAATGCCCTGGACAAGGCGATCGGCCGTGTGGTGCTTGAAGATAAAATTCCAGCCGCCGTTTTAGGCGTAATGTCGTCCCGATTAAGTTACGAACTGGTTCAGAAAGCCGCTCGGGCGCAGATTGAGATATTAATCGGCATATCCCGGCCCACGACGCTTGCCCTTGATCTCGCCCGCTCAGTCAATATGACGCTTGGCTGTTCAAAAAATAACCGACTGATGGTTTTCTGCTGCGAAAACCGGATTATCGGCGAGTGAAAGGTATGTCGCCATGACCTTTAAAGAAATTCCCGGACTTCCTGGAAAACTCTATATACCCGAGCAAAATCCAGATGCCCCCAAAAAACATAACTGCCCGGACTGTTTCTCCTGCCAAATGTGCAGCGATGATCGCTGCCGAATTTGCCGGGCAAACCACGGCAAGTGCGAATATAAAAAAGACGAGCACCAGGAATAATTTCATAGAGGCTTGAGGCTTAATTTTATTGATTTTACAAAAGTATCAATCACAGGAAATAGGAAATTACTCCTATGGATATTCGAAATCGAATTAAGGATCAGCTTCAGACAACGGCTCAAGCCAGAACTGTCGCAGATGTCCGGATCGGGCTGGGATACACGGCGGTTATGCTTGATAACGGTCAAACCGGCGTGGCATTTACCTTTCACCGGGATATGCCGGAGCGATGTAGCCTGTTTACCGGCTCACTGCCCTTGGAAGGACGCTCCGCAGTGGATCTGTTAGCCCTTATTAACTCTTCGAAAAAGATTGAAACGGCCGTGGGCATGGCCACTGCCAATGCCTTGGTCAATGTTGACAACGACCACTTCAAAGGCGGCGATATATTGGATTTTATTGAAATCCGGTCCACGGACCGGGTCGGTATGGTGGGCATGTTCGGACCCTTGATCGGGCCTTTAAAGAAAACAGCCGGTGAACTCGTGATATTTGAAAAAGAATACAAATCGGACGAAACGCTTCAGCCGGACGCTGAAATCCCCGATCAACTCCCGCATTGCCAGGTCGCTTTAATCACTGCCACATCAATTATTAACCACACGATGGATCATTTTCTTTACTCTGCTTCAAACTGCCGGGAAGTGGTCGTCCTGGGCGCATCAACCCCGTTGGTGCCAGAGGTTTTTAAAAATATGCCGGTGACCTGTCTGTCCGGTGTGATCGTTTCCGAGCCCGCCGCCGTCCTCCGCATTGTCAGTTCCGCCGGGGGTATGCGTCAATTCAAAGGGTTTGTCAAAAAAGTCAACCTGCGGCTGTGATAACCCGTCCTATTTGCTCTCCGCACAAAATCGCTCCCAGTTCATCAGATAGGCGGCACCGGCAACGGTGGTACCATAAAAAATGGCCGGTTTTGAGCCTAAAAACGGCTCTATGGTATCATTAACGACAGTGGTTCCGGTCACGCAGAGGAGATCCGCCCATTCAATGATTTCGTGGGTCATTTCCGGGGACTCGATCTCAATCTGGTTTGTAAAGGTGCCGATATTATCGGGATCCATATCAACAATTCGCAGGGGAAAATGCGCCGCCAGGTTTTCAGCCATGCGTGGCTGCAAACCGATCAAGGCAACCTTCGGCGTGCCGTGGCGTTCCCGAATAAATGCGGGCAGCTGCTTACCGCACAATGCCGGTCCTTCATCCCGGCAGTGAATGGTCCTGTCAATTTTTCCCAAATGCCGCAAGGCGGCATTGATGGCGGCAACAAAAATGGCCCGACGGAAATTATTGGAAAGAGACATCTCAAGGATCTCGCCCATGGTGCCCTCGTAATCACCGAATTGATCGGTATAAGCCTGGCCCAGGGCGCCTTTGAACTCAGCCTGCATAAGGCGCTCCTTGCCTTTTTGCAAGGGGAAATCATTGGCTTCCGGGTTGCCAATGGCTTCTTCAGTGCTTAGGGGCCGGGCTTTGATCCGGACTTTTTGCTCAAGCAGTTGATGAGCCTCCAACAGGGGTCGGACCCGGGTTTTTAATTCGTCAAAAATACCGGACATAAATACTGTCCTTTTCCTTGGAGTAACTGTTCGTTTGACAATTTTAGGTTTATCTATCGGGCAACTTATTGTAAACCATTTTTTAGGGGTTTTCGCTGATAAGCGGCTTAAATAAATTAATGAGGGACAGGTTAAAATGGCTATTTATCGAATCGCTGACAAATGCGATCTATGTATGCGGTGTGTAAACGATTGCATATCCGGGGTCTGGCAAATAAAGGAGGGAGAACCGACGCCGGTTCTCCCTGAGCTTTGCAACCGATGCAGTCATTGCGTGGCAGTGTGCCCGAATGCGGCCATCAACCATGATCACCTGGACCTGGATCAGGTCCGTCCCATTGATAAAAAATATATTGACCCGAATACCTGCCGGGAAACCATCGTAACCCGGCGCAGTGTACGGCAATATTTAAAAAAACCGGTCAGCGTTGCGGTAATAAAAAATATCCTCGACCTGGCCAGATATTCCCCCACTGCGAGCAATAGCCAGCATGTGGAGTACATCGTTGTCACCGATCCCGCCTGCTTGAAGTCGATTTCAGAGAAGGTATTTGCCATTGGCAGGCGCATTAATGATTGGTCCAAGACCCGGCCCGGGAAAATGGTTTTCCGCGGATTAAAGCTATATCCGGCAATGGCCCGGCTCTTCGAAAAATATATCGATCCGATGGATGCCTATATCGAGCAGAAAAACGCCGGCCGAGATCTTATCCTTCACCACGCACCGGTGCTGATCCTTATTCATGCCCCGGTTCGATCATTTTTTGGAAGCGCCAACTGCAATATCGCAGCGGCAAACATTATGAATTACGCCCATTCGTTAGGACTTGGGACCTGCATGCTAGGCTTTGTCACCTTGTCCAGCCGTTTCAATAAGTCCCTTAATCAACTGGTCGGATTGCCGGAAAAACGAAAAATCCATGCCAGCCTGGTCCTGGGTCACCCCAAATATGAATACACCCATACGGTTTCCAGAAAGGGGCCGCCTGTAACATGGCTGGTTAAAAAATAAACGATCAGAAAGGCTACGCAGCATGAAACAAAAAAGTTTTAAATCTATCATAGCGGCGGCTGTTATCCTATTAACTTGCGGTTTAATCGTTCTATACTATGTATCTCCGGACTGGCTGGCCCGCTCTGCCATTTCAATTGAACGATGCAAGGCTGGGCTGAAAAAACGCTCGCTGACCGTTGATAATACGCACTTTGTATATCTTACAGGGGGCAGTGGTCCGGACATGGTTTTGCTGCATGGATTCGGCGGCAATAAGGATAATTTTACCCGAATGGGAAATTATTTATCAAACGATTACCAAATTATTATACCCGACCTACCCGGTTTTGGCGAATCGGCTAGGGATTCGGCTTGGGACTATTCCATTTCTTCGCAGGTTTCAAGACTCCATAAATTTATCAAAGCGCTGGATATTGAATCTTTTCACCTGGCAGGAAATTCCATGGGCGGGGGGATTGCCGCCGCATACGCGGTTAGACACCCCCAGCGGGTGAAAAGTGTTTTGCTTTTGGCCCCGGGACATGTCAGCAGCGCGCCGCCTTCAGAACTATTTCAAATGCTGGAGAAGGAAAAAAATCCGTTTTTAGTAAAAAATCTTAAGGACTACAAAAAGCTGTTGGATATGCTCTTTTTCGAGATTCCGTTTATTCCGCGTCCGATAAGCATCTACTTCGCTGAAAAAATGATAGAGGACCGCGAATTTCTCCAACAGGCGATTGTTGACGTAAGGACGAATTTCTATGCGGTAGAAAAACATATCCTGAAATACCCGGGACCCGTCATGGTCGTGTGGGGGGCTCAGGACCGCGTGCTTCATCCCAAAGGGGCAGAAATCCTGGCGAATAAAGCCTCCCGAATAAAAAAAGCCATTATTGACGACTGCGGCCATTTGCCGATGATTGAAAAGCCCAAACAAACGGCCCGCATCTATAGGGAATTCTTAAGGCATGGGGATTCACAGGGCGCTTTTCGCAAAACTCCAAATACATGAATCGTTTTTTTTCTTCGGCGGTTCGATATTTAGTCCCGAATCTCTGAGCCTATCGGCGACCATTCCGCACTGGCAGCAGAAGTATGGGACCCCCGCTTTTGAAAACGACCAAGCATGGCCGGCCTTTGTTTTACCCTGATCAACGGGCTTTCTCTGGGTAAACAGGTGGACCATGATTGGAAATGTCCGTTCAATGATCGGCTCCGGGAGCGGCAAACGCCGAGACGCGGAACAGATTATCCGATTTTCTGTTTTTTCTTTAAGCGCTACTAAAGGCGGCATAGGCGAATAGCAGCCCGCGCGTATCAGGCGGCCGCCGCTGCCGCACGGGGAAAGACGGAACACAATCTTGTGTTCGGTCTCTTCAACCAAGAAGCTGCCCCCATATCGACCGGCGCCGTTGCAGATATCAACCCCGAAGACCTTTCTGGCCATAAAGACGATTTTATTTCTTGCCGGCATGGCCTTTACAACATCGATGAGTTGGTTTTTGATGCAATGGGCGAACTGTTTTTCAAGGGCGGTTCCTAAACCCTCTTCACCTGTATGTTCGGCGATGAAGGTGAAGGTCGCGGCCAGCATATTGACATAAAGGTCATGGAGCACCAAGAACTCGCCCTCCACCTCATCACATAACCGCATGGCATTGGCCGCATTTCCCTGCCCAATATGGCGCATGATCCGGTCGGTGATCGGCTGCGCCATCTCTTGAAGCTCCTGTTCTGAAAAATACCTCCGGCCCGGTTGGTAAAACCGGCTTCTTGGGACCGGCTTTTTTTTAATGCCCAAACGATCATAATAGGATGACGGAATCCGGTTCCTATCCTTGTAAATATGCCAGGCACAGGTATCATCGGGATTTTTAGGAGGGTCCACCGGCCAAAGAAGGGTGCCGTAGTCTGATTCATAGGGGAGTATCTCGTTTAAAAACGGACAATGGATGCAATAATAGGGAAACTGTTCCCGCTGGTAGGTCCAGGAACGGGCGGTTTCTGTAAGTTTACCCGCGGCTTCATGCCCGTACCAGCCCTTGCGCCACAGCCGCAGCCCGCTGCCGCAGGGGGCCAGCTGAAAGGTAAACTTTTCATCATCTTCGGATATCGAGAACCGGCCGGGATGGTCGCCCGCACCATAGCAGCTGTGGGCCCGCCAGGATCTGGCAAGCAGTATGACCGACAGATGCGGGGGCGCATCCGCGCAGGCGGCATCAAAAAACTGGCGCCGGCCGGCATGATGAAAAACATAGCGGAACATGGCCTCTATGACATCTTCTCCCATCTTCTCGCCGACCCAGCTCCAGAGCACGGTACAGGACTCGGCGAAAAAGTCATGAAGAATAACTTGTGAGTTTTTCAATTCACTGCATAGGCCGAGCGCTCTTTCAAAATCCATTTTTCGAAGAGATCTACGAATAAGCAAGGGATAGGGGATAGAAAGATCCTTCAGTTCGTGTGCCGAAAAAAGCATGGAGTGCCTCACAACGATTCTGCGACGACGCGGATTTGATGGTACGGATTCTGGCCGCCCAGTAGTTGAAGAATTTTTATATCCCGCATCATTTTTTCCAGACCGTATTCATGCATGTACCCGTATCCGCCATGGATCTGGATGGCATCCATCACCACCTCCATGGCGGCATCAGTACAAAACGCCTTGACAAGCCGCGCATCTGCGGGAAAGTATGAAAAGTTTATCTTTTTTGGATCAAAAAGATTCATGTAGGCGGCGGTTCCCAGGCCCAGTTTCATCTGCATGGCACCCAGCATCCGCTGGATTTCCTGATGGTAAATAATTCTTTTGCCATACTGGTAGCGCTGTCTGGCATAGGAAAACGACGTTTCCAGTGCTTTTCGGGAAACGCCCATGGCCATGGCGGCGATAAATCCGTAATAGGCATTCTGAACGGAATCCATTAAGCCGCCGGCCACTTTTAAGCCTTCCACGATCCAATCTTTTTCAATGAAAACGTCCGTAAACCGAACCTTTGCAAAGCAGTTGGCTTTAAGCCCCGGAAGTTTCAGGGGGTCATTTTTCTCAATCCCCGGCAGATCTTTTGGGACCCTCACCAAAACAGGATCCTTTTCCAGCGCCCCGTTTGGGATGATCCCGAAAAATGCATCAGCTATTTTTGCATTCCCGGCTATCCCGGACTCTCCGGATATAACAATCCCCCCGCTTTTCTTATGTAAGTTTAAGCTTGACTCCCCCATTTCATCAGGAAACAGGATTGCCGCCGGCAAAGATGGGTCGCCGGTAAAATATCCAAGAAATTTTTTATTGTTCGTTATGCAGGCGGCAACAGATGCCGCAAAGTGGTGAGCGAAAACCGATGCTACGCCGGCACACTCCGATGCCAGTACATCCAGAACAAGCGCCGCACATAGCTCTGGATAGCCGATCCCGCCAAAACGTTCCGGGACCAAAAGAACCGGAAGGTCCAGGGCATGACTTTTCTGCCAGAGCGTTTCGAGCGTTTCGAGCGCCGGGACAAGATCCATATCCAACGCCAACGGCTGAATTTCCTTTTTGGCAAACCGCCGGCACTCGGCGATGATTTCATTGTATTCCCGGGTTTCCATTTTTTTCTACCGACCTTGGCATTCTCTAAAAAACACCTTAAAATAAATTCTCCTCGTTTGGAAAAGCATGCTTGAAGATGTCTATCCTGTTGGCCTGGTTGGTACCTTCATAGATCTGGGTGACTTTGGCATCCCGGAATGATTTTTCAATCCCGTATTGGCGGTCCATCCCCTCAATACCCACGATATCCGCCACTCTGCCTGCCACCGCGGCGGCCAGATCCGTACCGGCCACCTTAACCATTGATCCGTAGTAAACGAAATTTTCAATCACCTCGTCCGGTACCAACCGGTGCTTCAGCCGGCTTCCGGCTTTCTTGATGAATCCTGAACGGGCCAGGGAGTAAAGCGACTCGCTGAGCAGAAAACGCTCGGGGGTTACTTTCAATCCGGCTTTCAGCGGCAAAAGATCAAACAGTTTCCAGGCATGACAGGCATCCAGGGCCAGGGCAAAGTTGATACCGGCGCACCTGACGCTGTTGATGTCCTTTATCATGTCGGCAAACGCCATCTGCACCCATTTTTCGTCAATCAACCGGCGGCTACCGATTTTTTTGTTCACCGCAAAATAAATTCCCCTTTCCAACGCGCCCCTGGCAATACCCAACCCACCAATGCCGATAAAACCGCGGGTAATGGATAGGATCTCCCGCGTATGGCGAAGTCCTCTGCCCGGTGGTTCCCACACGTTTTCATCGGGGACAAATACGTCTTTAAAATGAAGCTCTGCCGTCTGACTGGCTTTTTGGCCGCATTTGCGTTCCACCCGAGCCACTGAAAACCCTTCTGATTCTGCCGGAATGAAGAAAGTAGCCATTGATTCCCTGGGTTGCCCAGGATCTGCCGGAATGGTGGCGATCACATAATCGGCCAAGCTGCCGTTTGTAATAAAACACTTGGTGCCGTTTATCCGGTAGCCGCCATCAACTTGTTTCGCTTCTGTTGAAGGCTGCATGGCCGCCATGGCTTCCCCGTCTTCTACATCCGTGCCGGCACTGGGTTCGGTAATGGCCCACGACCAGAAAAGCTGTTTTTCCTGACGCTGGGCATGCACCATCTTATGAATAATGTTTAAAATGATATCGGTTTGGCACTCTACCATAGCGCCCAGCAAACCAAAGGTATTGAACGTGATATTGCTTGCGCATCCCATGCAGGCGCTGGTCAGCTCTTCAACCAAAAAAGCGTTTGCCAGCGCACTCCAGCCAAGACCGCCCATTTTTTCCGGAATCGGGGCAATGTTCAGTTTTAGCCGATTGGCCTGCCGCCACAGCTCCCAGTCAAAATGGGTCGGGTCTTCCGCGCACGCCGCATCAATTTCCAAAAACCGCGGCAAAATCTCATCCCTTGCAAATCTCCGGGCCAGTGTCTGTGCGGCTTCCGCCTGGGCGATATATTTCGGACTGACCGTTTTCAACCTGACAAGGCCGGGCAAGGATTCAAGCACATCCGGTGCCGGGGCATGCAGACCTAAACAGAAATTCTGGTTTTCCATGGCGCGGTCAAGCCTCGTAGGTTTTTTCCAGAAGCTGGGTCTTCTTGGTGGCCCGCTCAAGGGTATGGGGGGCTAGCCAGGTAATCGCCGGCCGAATTTTCAAAAGCCGATGCATTTTTTCCTGCACCTCGGCTTCAAGACCGGGCAGGTCTCCCTTACCTACCCCCTCGGCGTGTTCGATTTTTAATTTAAGCGGCGGCACCACCCGGGGCGGCGGTTCATCAAGAACGATACGAAATGCGCCGGTCAGTTTTTCCGGAAAGGAATGAATCACGCCCTCCACTGCCGCCGGATAGACCGGCACGCCCTTGACCTTCAGCATATCGTCGGCCCGTCCCACGATCTTGTAACGAAACCCGCTCATACCGCATGGGCAAGGATCGGTAAACACCTGATGGATGTCCATCATGGTAAATCGCATATCAAACCACGCAGCCGCCTCCGGATGCAGGGAGGTGCCCGCCATGATACCGGTCGCCCCGTTTTCCATAGGCACGGGCTTTCGGGTCTCCGGATCGATAAGCTCGTAATAGGCCAGGTCATCCGCCAGCCAGTGCATACCCTGGTATACTGGATGATCGCAGGAGCACCCGTAACCGGCTCCAAGATCGAACACCCGCGCCCCGTATTCGGTTTCAAGCTTTTTCCTGACCTCCGGAATCCCGGCGCCTGGCTCAGCGCCAAGCATTAAAATCCGGATACCCAGATCTTTTACCGGATGGGACAGAACTTCCGGGCACTTTTCGATCAGATGAAGGGCCAGCGAAGGGGTGCCGGTAAATACTGTCACACCGAAAAGCTTCATAAACTGCAAAATTTTCTCCGTACCCGCCTCGGCGCCGATGGGAACGATGGTGATACCCGGATAATTTTCGAACCAAAGGATCTGCGGCGTGCCTGCGGCGTGCATGGAAAGACCGAAACAAAGCCCGATTCGGTCACCCGCCCGAATGCCCATTCGCCAGGCCGCTCTTGACATAATTTCCCTGGCATCTCCGAGCGCCCCCCGAAAATTGGGATAGGGCGTCGGGATGCCTGTCGTGCCGGAGGTGGTTGTCAAAAGATATAGATCGGACATCCGTTTTTCGCCAAACACATGGGTCATCAGTTTATCCATATCAAATCCGATCTCGGATATAATCTCCCGGATTTCCTCCTGCCCGACGGGCGCGATGGCCTCTGCAAAATCAGAAAAACTGTTGATATCCTCCGGTGTAATACCGGCTTTTTCAAACCGCCTGCGGTTAAACGGGGTGTTTTCATACTGCCACCTAAGAGCTTCCTTAAGCCGTTTCCACTGCAGTTCCCTGATATCCGGGCTATTCAGTTTCGGCTCGATATCCATATTCCAGTATTTTCTGTCCGATGCTGCCATTTACTCCCCCTTATTTCTTAAATATATGGACTGCCATAGCCGCCGCATCCACACCTAAAATTCCGCCCCCATTATGGGCCATTCCGACCTTTGGACCGTTTACCTGGCGCTTGCCGGCATCTCCCCTGAGCTGCTGAACGATCTCGTGGACCTGCCCCAGCCCGGTAGCCCCGATCGGATGCCCCTTTGAAGCAAGCCCGCCGGATGTATTGGTGGGCAGTCGACCGTTTATCTCCATAGACCCGTTGTCAATCCAATGACCGGCTTCATCTCCGGGGCACAAATTGAGCTCGATCAGGGTAATGATCTCGGATGGCGAGGTGGCATCATGCACCTCGATAACGTCAATTTCATCGGGACCGATTCCCGCCTTTTCAAAGGCTTTCGGTCCAAGCCGGCGGGTTAAGGTATCCGACATATCATTGCCCAACTGCCCGCTGCCCAACACAGAGGCTGCGACCCATACCGGTTGGCTGGTGAATCGGGCGGCCATTTGCTTTGAACAGATCACGGCGGCCGCTGCCCCGTCCCCTATGGGAGAGCACATCATGCGGGTTAGTGGATATGCAACCTCTCCGGAATCAAGTACCTCTTCGAGGGTCACTTCCTTTTGATACTGGGCGTGTGGATTATTTGCGCCGTTTTTGTGGCTTTTAACCGAAATTTTGGCAAAATGCGTCTGGGTCAATCCATATTTTTCCATGTATCGGCGGGTGTAATAGGCATACATATCCATGAAGATGCTTCGGTTTTTACCGCTGCCTTTTGAAAATATCTCTCCGCCATCCGTCTGGTCGTTTTGAAGGTCTTCCAAAAATTTGGTGATGACCTCAACGTCCACGGCCGTGCCAAGCGCCATGAATGACTTCAACTTGTCTTTATCATATAGCTTTTCGAATCCCGCCACAAGAACACAATCATACAATCCGGCCGCCACCGCCATCCATCCAAGGTGCAACGCAGTGGAAGAACTGGCACAGGCGTTCTCCACATTCACCATGGGGATACGCTCAATGCCCATGGCGCTTAGGGTCACCTGAGCCTTTATCATCTCCTGGCCGGTCATTATCCCCGGAGCGGCGCTCCCGACATAGGCGGCCTCAATGTCTGAGATGGAAATGCCGGCATCATCTATCGCATTCACAACCGACTCCCGGACCAGCTCCTTTATTCCCGTATCCAAAAATTTTCCAAACCGCGTCATGCCGACACCGATTACCGCCACGTCCCGCATGTTCATCTCCTTATCGAAGCTAAATAAAAACCTGAGAACCGCATATATAGTGTCTTAACAAAAAATCCTGGTTTTCGTTCGGACACTAGATAAAAATATAAAACAATAGATTGACTGTATAGTCAAATAAATTTGTTGACTTGTTGTCATTTTACGAGTTTTAAACTTATTATATAATAAAACTAGTATATTGAAAATATATTAGGTGATATATAGTTTATGTACAGATTTTATGGGTTTCACTCGGTCATTTTTTAACCCCCGAAATCAAAATATCCAGAATATTATCCCAGATAGCGGCATGCGCCATGGAATGATCGACAGCCTTCAGATAATACATATTCTCAATAATGCCGATCATCATACTACCGGCGATTTTTGAATCAATATCCCGAAACAGGCCTTTTTTAATCCCCTTGTCGATGTCCGCTTCGAGCGGCCTGCGGATGGATAAAAAGGTCTGCTGACCGAGCCGCTTTAATTTGGGATCCGGGTCTGCAAGTGCTTCCTTGCAAAGCTGAATAATTGCACAAAACTCGGGAAGCACCGGAAATACCGTTTGAGCCCGCAGCTGCAGGCGCTTTAACGGATTTTTTTCCCGCCGGATACGCTCCCAGCCATGGGAAAAAAGCGCTTCGGAAATCCGGGGAACGCACTCGAGAAGCAGCTCCTTTTTATCCGAAAAATAAAAATAAAACGTCCCCTTCCCGATGTTTAAAGCTTTTGTAATATCCGTGACGGTCGTATCCCTGTAGCCTTTTTGACGAAACAGGTAACAGCCCCATTCAAGAATGCTATCCCGCGTTTTAACCCTTTTAGCCGGTTCTCTGGATTTTTTTTCTCGCTTTTCCGCAACCTTGGCTGCCCCCGCTTTTGCTTCTAATGATGACAGCTGACTTTTAATGGCCACAATGGGCAATCCCTTTTTCCTTGCTGACTGAATCATTTTCAGTCGCTCCAGATGGCCGTCATCATAATAGGCCATTGTCTTCCCGGTCTTTAACGGGGGCGGCATAAGACCCTGCTGAAAATAAAAATGTATGGTGCGGCGGGGAATCCCGGACAGGTTTTCCAAATCGGATATCCGGTACCATACCTGTTTATCTTTTATTTCGCTTTTTTTCTGTAACGTCATTTTAATTAACCGTTATTTATTATCTATTAACTATATATTTAATAGCTGGTTTATTATTGTATTAATTTGAGTTCATCAATATTATTAAAATTGTTGACTGTAGAGTCAAGTTATTTTATTAGATCTATATTGTCCTTAAAACATTTTAACCGAGGTGGAATTATAATGCTGTTTGAAAAACATCGCTTTGTTTCGCTGCCACCGGCTACCTATGCCCGTTTTGTGCTGGATGAAACAAAATGTACCGGCTGCGGCCGGTGCGTTAAAACCTGCCCGATACAGCTTCTTACGCTGGATAATGGCAAAGCCCGGCCAAATGATCGATATGACAGTTTCCGCTGCATTACCTGCCAAAACTGCGCCTCGGTTTGTCCAGAGGGTGCCATCCGGATTGAGGGCACCTACCGGGTCAGCAAAGGGTATTGGAAAAATGACCATCTTTACAGCGGAGAAAAGACGACTCCGGAACCGCTGCCAAAATACAAAGACAAGCCATTCGATGACTTTGCCTATGAACTGACCGAAACCGAGCGGGTCATTTACAACCGCCGCAGCATTCGCCTATACAGGAAAAAACAGGTGCCAAAAGAAATGGTCCGTCGTGTTATCGAGGCCGGTCGATTTGCCCCGTCCGCCGGAAACAACCAACCGTGGAAATTTATAGCAGTTCAGAACCGGGAGGTTATCGATGAAATCAATCAGAAGTGCAAAAATTTCATAAAAATCATCATGCGGGGGACCATGCCGAAACAATGGCTTGAAAAAAGAGTTCCCGGCGATAAAGACGCCAAACTTTCCTTCGGCCAAACCTTGCTGACGAATCTCCTGATCAGATGGCGGGCCGGCGAACTCGATCCCCGCGCGCGAGGCGGCATGAATACCGTCACCAGCGATCCGGACTATGACATTTTTCTGGGCGCGCCCACGCTTATCATTCTGCTCGCAGACAAACGCGGCATCGGATCCATTGATTTGGACACAGGGATCTGCGCCCAGAACATGGTTCTGGCCGCCCATTCACTGGGACTTGGCACCTGTTATATCGGACTGATCGATGGGTTGATGATGTATCCGAACTACCGTGAAAAACTCGGCATCACGCCACCGTTTGAGATCGTGACAGCCCTCACCCTCGGCTACCCCCAGGGCCGGATTGACAAGATTGTTTCCCGGGAGCAGGCCAGAATCAAATGGGTTGAATAATGTCTTTGTAAAAACTATTCCGCCGCAGTATGCTTTAAAAGCTCTTGCGCCCTGCTTCCCCCACCCTTTCAAGCGCGTATTTGAAAGTCACTGAGCCAACAACTTGGTTGATAGAAATCATGGTCACAATTATGACTGCGGCGGCCGCACCCCAGTCCGGAAAATTTCTGACAAGAATGCCGCAAAGCCCCAGGCTGACACATGCCTGGGCGATATAGGCCAAACCGCCCATTTTTGAAAACACGGGCGGGTCTTCGCTAAGCCTGCAGGACAACCAAGCGCTTGCCCATATAAAAATTCCCCGTCCGAGGGCAAGCAAAACTCCCAGCATCCAAGTCTGCCGGAGCTCTATAAGATCAAGGGATGCGCCGATCAGCGAAAAAAATAGAATATAAACCGGAAGCGACAGGCGGTCAAGCCGTTCCATGAAAAATTCACCCTTTTTTGTAAAATTGCGGATAAAGAATCCCGCTGTCATACAGATGAGCAAGGGTTCAAAGTGAAAACGAATTTCATAAAAAACATCCAGAAACCGAGCAAATTGATCCGAAAAAAATGTCACTAGGAACGCCACAGCCAGGATAAATACCGGGATTTCAGCGCCGATCCGTGTAATATAGAAGACGACGACCCAGCCGACCGCCACCCCAGCGACAATTGATCCAATCAACTCTATACCGACGGTCATCAAAAAAATAACGTCCATGTCGACATCGGGCTTGACCATCGTCAGGCTCACAGAAACAGCCGCAGCAAATAACGCAATCACCAGGACATCAATAATTACAGTTACGCCCAGCGTAGTTTCAGTAAACGGCCCTTTTGCCTTGCTTTCACTGATAATGGCCATTGCCAAGGAAGGTGATCGGGCGATTGATAGCACGCCGATCAGCACTGCGGCTGACAGGATTATCGGCATGGGCGCGTCATTTAAAAACGGAATAAATCGGCGGCCTAAAAGGATAAGAAAAAAAACCCCGGTAAAAACACCGAAGATCTGAAGCACCACCCCCAAAAAAATGCTCTTACAGCGCCTTTTCAATCCGGCCAGTTCCAGTTCACCGCCGGCTGAAAGGGCAATAAATGCAAGCGCCAGGTTATCCAAGAGTTTTAAATCCTTAACCGTATCTGCAGGAATAAGATTGGACACATAGGGGCCCGCTAAAGCGCCCGCGATAATATATCCGGTAATCTTTGGAAACCGGAACCATGAAAGAATATCCCCCAACAAATAGCCAGCGAGTAACAGGAAACCGAAGGAAAGCGATATCCGGGCACCTTCCAGGCGATCCCAGCCTCCGGACCCAGCAAACACGAGAGCCATAAAAAAGACGATGATCAGAAATCCTGCAAGCCTTCTCACGTGACCTCGCTCCCCGCCTCCGTCAACAAACGCCGGATTAGCTCAGGACTGATCAATTCGTTCACAATAACAGCAATCACCAACATGGCCACGATCAGGTCGATAAGCGGTCCGCCGCCTGAAAGGTAAAAATCCATAGCCATGGCAATGGCGACACCGCTTTGCGATAAAAGCCCGAGTCCAACTAACGGCGACACCTTGAATTCGCGAGCGATAAAACGGGCGGCAACATAGCCGCCCAAAACCTTACCGGCGATTCGGAAAACCAGGTAAGCAGCAGCCAGTACAATGCTTAACAAAATCCCTGGGCGCCAAACCGCTCCGGCAAGAATAAGAAATCCGATATAAAATGTTTTTTCCTGTGGGGCAACAGCCATGAAGATTCGGTCTTTTGACCCGGGAAGGTTGGATGCGGTAATGCCGGCGATCATATTCACAAAAAGCGGCGAGAGGCCGAAAAAAATGGAAACACCTCCGGCAAAAGTAATAATGCCGATGGTGAACACCCAGAGCTCGTCTTCCTTGCAATGTACCTGGGTAAGCAAATGAAGGAGGAACCCCATACTGATGCCGAAAATTATCGATGCCCCAATCCATTGAAGAGCTGGAAAGGAATCGATACCAAGGGGCGGCGGTTCGGTATGCATCATGCAAGTGGCCACACCAAACAGCATGAAGCCAATAATCGTATCAAATCCGCCGATATACCGAATCAAATCCATATCACCGGTGGGACGGCAACTGGTTTGTTTTACAATCAGGGCGATTAGAGTTGGTGACGTGCAGCATGCAACAGCGCCTATGGCTAAAGCTGCGACAACTGTGAAAGTGGCGGGCTCTATTTGATGAAGCAGCCAGGCAAACGGGACAAAAACCAATATCAACGTTACTGAGGACTGAATGACTGTGGCGGAAAAAAATGCGCGTGGAAACCGCCAAACCTTTTTGTTTTCAAACTGCAGGCCGAAAATCAGCCCGAAATAGCCCAGACCTAAACTGAACAACGGCCCCAGATGCCCAATCGTTGTTCGGTCAAGCACGCCAATGAACTGATCGCCCAAGGCAAGTCCGATAAAAATAAACTCTGTTCCGGTAAGAAAAAAGAATCTCGCGCCGACGGGCAGCGGCAGGCGAGCAAACATTTTGTGATGACCCAACAACGATATAAAAACCAGAATCATTAAGCCGACAACGCTCTGAAACACCTATCGAATCTCCTCGGCCAATCCTTCCACATGGGAAACGGGTACGGTAAACATGATTCCGGACCCCGGCGATTCGAAATTATCACAGACCTCCCTGGCCAGTTGAAAGGCTTTCTCACGGGATTGTTCGTCGACCACAGACATAATCATATACGTATCCGCGCCCCATCCGGGAAAAAGGGACTTAAATCCTGTAAATATAGGAATCTCTGAAGATATAATCTGCCCCATGCCTCTCACATCAATAACCGTTGCACCCCTTAAACCGAGTTCAAGAAAACCGGTCAGTACATCTTCCACTTGGTGGTGATCCTTTACCACGACGATCAGCAGCTGCATATCCCCTTTCTGCTTACTCGACATGGCGATTATCCTCCATCGCAATCTGTCTGTGAAGCTCTTGGGGGTCGCAGGAGACAGCGACTGAGTTTATAAAATCCTCGTTTTTAATCAGACGGGCGATCCGGGCGAGCAGTTTAATATGCAGACCGGTCTCGCCGGGAGGACTGAGAAGGAGGAAAATCAGACGAACGGGAAGCTGGTCAATTGAATCAAAGGCTATACCCCTTGGGATGCAAATCAGTATGCAGACGGTTTTGGACAGACCATCAATCATTGCATGCGGGATTGCCACCCCGCAACCAATCCCTGTGCTGCCAGCCGCTTCACGCTGGTTTAACTTTTCGTACAATTCCTTTCGATTGACTTCAGGAAAGCGCTCAGATACGAGATCGGCAATTGCTGCCAGAAAACCGGGCTTATCATCCGCATTAAAATCGGCATAAATCAATTCTTGATCCATGTAATCGGTCAGTTTCATAGTTCTCTGCTTTCCAGCCTGAAAAGGCTTTTGAGGCAACAGGCGGTTTGCGGAAAAAATCTACACTGAAATTTTTCGGTATCAGATAATTTGATGCTTCAACAGATAGAACGGTGATTAAGCCGGCGGTTTCCGGAAGGTTTTCTGATCATCATCATAAAAATAGGACAAACGCTCACGATTTTTTCTCGGAACCCCTTTAAATATCCACATGTATTTTCGAACGGCTGCCGGCCAAGAACCCTCTATTTCTTTTAAATTCTGGGTGATCTGGAGCCAAAGCTGAAACTCCCTGGACATGCCCGGCAATTGGCGAGGCCCTATATTGGCCTGTTTTAACGCCTTCCAGCTTTTCCAAAACACATCGAACTTTTGTTTAAACGGCTTCATTTTTTTTCCTATTAACAAGAACAATCCCCATCAGGCTCCCCCTTGGAACGGTGTCCGGTTCGCATGTCCCGCCGATGGGATAATGATCCCAGCCAACCCGCGCCGCCATTGTATAAGCATCCATTCCGCAGGACTCCATGGAAAATGCGCTTAGATCCGGATTCCGACAGCCCTTGGAGCTCACCAAGCGCTGGCAGACAGGCTGTAAAAAACAGAACGGATCCTTACAGTTGCCTGCTCCGAACCCATACGCGCCATAACCGGCCTGACGGGCGTATTTCTCCAGAACCTTGATAATGGTAAAAACCAGGATGTAGTTGCCCCCGAGATTCATCAGGTTGCCTTTTTTATCGGCAAGCCCCTGTTCTATCGCCTCATGGATGCCTGCGGCGGCGATAATTTTACTATCGACTTTGACACGGAAAAAAACGCCCAGTTCATATTCGGCAACAAGATCCTTTACTTCTCTCACTGAAAGCCCGTGTGGCGGACAATGGGCACATCCCCCCGACATATAGCACTTCGGAATCATGCATTTAAACCGGACGCGCGGGTCAACAATAACATCTGAGGCCGGGATAATAACCGCTTCGTCCGCCCCATGGTCTATTGCTGATTTTCTGAGAAATTCGACATCTTCATTTTTCAAGGGATTGGCCTCGCCCTGTTTAAGAGCGGTAGTATCGGATTTCATGCGGATTTCCTTAACTTTTAGTGGATCATGACCAGTCCTCCCAAAAACGGGACGGGCTTTAACGGAACTTCCCAGTTTAATGCCCCTGCCATAGCTCGGGCATCAATACCTGCGGCTTCCATCGAAGGGCGGCCAATATTCGGACGAATGCAGGTTTGCCCCTTCAACGTTGCCCGGCATCGTTTTTCATCCGGGCAAAAAACGCTCCGACAGTTGCCTGAAGCCAGACCAATGGCCAGGTGGTAGCCCATATAAAAGGCCGAAGATTCGATGATGGTGACGATTTCGTAGGTTCTGATATAACGCTGCCGATGCTCCAGCTCAGCTATTGGACCGCCGCCGTATGCAGGAATGGTATTGTCCGGGGGCAGCTGAAAAAAAACAGCCCATTTATAGGTATCAATCGTCTCGTTCAAATCATCCTTGGGATAATCCAGCGGCCAGTGAATTGACGGCAGCCGGTTATCAGCCTCAACCTGCCTTAGGATATCCGGGTTGAATACAATCTCATCCCTGGTAATAACCGCACAATCAGCGGCACCTGCAGACAGACCTTTATTGCGGAGGTATTCCAGATCGGTTTCTAGCTGCTGGGGATCGATCCGGGTAGGGATACGACGGACAATCTCGGGTTTGAAGGAAAGCTTGATCATCTTGACTCCTTACGGTCAAAACCGGATTTCTATGAAACCCAAAATTTTCGACAAGCCAGCCTACTAACTAATATCAGAAATCATCAATAAATCCAACAAGAAATCAAAAAGCCGGGACTCGTTCAGGCACCAGCTATTTGTTTAATTTTCCCTGGTTCGCGACCGCCGATTCAGCGCGGGCAACCGCTTCCGGATCGCCCAGGTAATAGTGGTTTTGCGGGTTTAACGCATCGTCCAACTCGTAAACCAGCGGAATGCCGGTGGGTATATTGAGCTTGACGATTTCTTGTTCTGATATCCTGTCAAGATGTTTGACAAGCCCTCTCAGGCTGTTTCCGTGGGCAACGATGATAACGCGTTTACCGTTTTTTATGGTGGGGGCGATGGCCTCGTGCCAAAATGGCAGAAAACGCTCGATCGTATCTCTCAGGCTTTCCGTCTTTGGAATCCGGCTTTTATCCAGATCCGCATATTTTGGATCAAAACCGGGATACCGGGGATCCTCCGCATCCAAAGCCATGGGCGCCGCATCATAGCCGCGCCGCCATATCTGAACTTGTTCGTCGCCATACTGTTTCGCTGTTTCAGCCTTATTAAGTCCCTGCAACGCCCCGTACATCCGTTCATTAAGCCGCCAGGAGTTTTTCACCGGGATCCACATCTGATCCATTTCATCCAAAACAATCCAAAGGGTTCGAATCGCACGCTTCAATACCGACGTAAACGCCATATCAAACGTAAAGCCTTTATCCTTTAATACACGGCCCGCTGATCTAGCCTCATCAATGCCGGCCTCGGTTAAATCCACATCCGTCCAGCCGGTAAACCGGTTTTCCTTGTTCCAAAGGCTTTCACCGTGTCTTAAAAGAACGAGTTGATGTATCATTTATCTCCTTCAAAAAAATTAAGCGCTATCATCCTGTACAGAGTCGGCGCCGATTTCAACTACCGAGGCGCCGGGCCTGATGCCAATTCTTTACAGAATCCGTGAAATATCTTTGAGACTATTGATATTTGGAACCCGGGGCATCCCATAGCCAAGCCTTCAGCTGTCGGCCGAAGCAAGTATACACTGTGCCCCGTAATAGTTGTAATGATATCAACGTATTGCCGGCCGATTATTTTTGAAAACGGGAAAGACGCTTTATCAGTCTTTGTTTCTTCGGCTCACATAGTCTTCCAGTGCCGACTGAAGGGCGGCAACCGCCAGAAAGGCGCAATGCTCATCTTCAGGCGGCAATCCACCAAGCTCCGTCAGAATATCTTCGCCGCCTATTTCAGTCAACTCCGCAGGCGTTTTTCCCATTGCCATCTGGGCGGCATAAGAACCGCATACAAGGCTTGTCCCGCAGCCGTCCGTCTGAAAACCGATGTCGGATACACGCCCATTTTCAAATTTTAAATACATCTCAATAGAATCCCCGCAACTGCCGGTTTCCTTCGCATAGCCGTGCGGATCAGCTATAACCTGCAGATAGCGGGGATTTTTCCAACGCTGAAAGACTTTTTCGCCATACGTTTGCCGGGTGTCCTCATCTATTTGAGACTGGAGCTGCTCGACAAAATCATCAAATGTATCTACCATTACCAATGCTACCATTTATTTAAAGACTTCAGGGGTATAGTCCTCCGGCAGATGGGCGGTTCCTTTTACACATGGAACATCCACCGCCTCGGATAACTGCTGTATCAGATCATCAATGTTTTCGCAGAATCCATCACCCATAACCCAACCCTCTTCTCCTTTGCTGGCAAAGGTACAGGTACACATATGTATGGCCTCTGCCCCTTTGCTCTGCAAAATTTTACCTAGATTCGCCACGTTATCACCCGGACAATGACAGGTGAACACGCCGATCAGTTCTGCGTTCTCATAGTCTGAAAACGCCTGCTGGGTGTTTCGGAGGCTTTTGATGCAGTTGGTTAATGGACACCGTTGAGCATTTTTTTCACACCGAATAATACCAATGTTTGCCATTTAAAACACTCCCTCTTCATTTATATGTTGTTAATTCACCAATCCATATTTGAAGGCATAATGGGTAATCTCCGCGTTGCTCTTCACCCCCATTTTCTGTAAAATACGAGAGCGATAGGTACTGATGGTTTTTTCACTCAGGTTGAGCTCCTCAGCAATATGCTTGACGGTTTTGCCCGAAGCGATCATGCAAAGTGTCTGGTATTCCCTGTCTGACAGGTTTTCATGGGGCATCTTTTCCTGGTCCGTCCCCAGGGTGAACAGAATTTTTTCAGCCAGGCACGCACTGACATATTTCCCGCCACTGGATACCTTTCGAATCGCACTTACCAATTCCTCCGGGGCGCTTTCCTTGGTCAGATATCCCGAGGCGCCCGCCCGTAAAACGCGCACCGCATATTGCTCCTCGGGATGAAGGCTAAGCACCAAAATAGGAAGCCCGGGCTTATGCTGCCTTATTAGCTTGACAAGGTCTAGTATATTCGGACCGGGCATTGTTATATCCAATATAACCACATCGTAGCTGTTTGACTGGACATAAGAAACCACGTCAAACCCATTATCCGACTCTCCGGCAATTTCCATACCCGAGACTTCGGAAATAATCTGTTTCAGCCCTTCACGCACCACCGCATGATCATCTGCAATAAAAATACTGACCATAAACACCCAACCCTGTTTAGTTCAACCTTATCTGGAGATTGTCGCAGCGCTATTTCAAAGCCATCGATAATAGCGGCTATTAGCTCCCGTTATGGCGCCATTTATT
>JAGYOX010000240.1 GCA_018399235.1 Desulfobacterales bacterium
TAATCATATAAAGGGCTTAACAATAAAAATGACACCTCCCTTTCCTTAGCAAAAATGCTAAGGTACCATATTTGTTCGTTATTAAAATAAAAATTTGGGTTTAGGAGGTGTCAAATGAGAGTATACGCTGGAATTGATTTACATTCAAGCAATAGTTACATCGGTATCATTAATGAAGCGGATAAAAGACTTTTCGGCAAGAGACTTTCTAATGATCTTGATACAGTTCTTATGGCACTGGATCCTTTTAAGGACGTTATGGAGGGCGTTGTGATTGAGTCTACTTACAACTGGTATTGGCTGGTGGATGGTCTTCAGGATAATGGATATCCTGTACGGTTAGCTAATCCCTCTGCCATCAAGCAATATGAGGGTATGAAACATACCGATGACAAATCAGATGCTTTCTGGCTGGCTAACATGTTGCGACTGAACATTTTACCGGAAGGCTATATTTATCCCAAAGAACAGCGAATGGTAAGAGATTTGCTTCGGAGACGGTTATTGTTCGTGAAGAACAGGACCGCTTTAATCTTAAGTTTCCAAGGTATGGTATCGAGACATCTCGGCAACAAAATTTCAGTCAGCGCCATCAACAAACTCAAAAACGACGAGATAGAAGTCCTATTTTCCTCATCGGTGCTGAGCTTTACAGCTAAAAAACTTGTCGCCGGAATTCGATTTCTAAATGAGACCGTCAAAGAGATGGAAAAAGAGGTGTTGTGTCAGGTGAAGTTAAAGAGGGAATTTGCGGTTCTACAGACAATCCCCGGTATCGGGAACATTCTGGGAATGACGATCATGCTGGAGGTTGGAGACATCGGTCGATTTCCAAAAGTGGGAGACTATTCATCATATTGTCGATGTGTTGAAAGCAAGCGCATTTCAAACAACAAAAAGAAAGGAGAAAACAATCGTAAAAACGGCAATAAATATTTAGGGTGGGCTTATGTGGAGGCAGCAAATTATGCCAAACGTTTTTGTCCGGAGGCACAACGGTTTTATCAGCGAAAAATGGCACACAAGAATATTGCGGTTGCGACCAAATCCCTGGCAAACAAATTGGCAAGAGCTTCTTATTATATGCTGCGGGATCAGCAATCATTTAACAAGAATATGCTTTTTCGATAAGGGAGGATAAGGCAGTAGTAGCGAATCGGCAGGGATCGCCGAATACAATTTATGGGTGTCGCCGTCAGCCGGAACACGGGCTGGAGAAAAACCACTAAGCTTGATTGGCAACGGCGCTACCCGCCTCCAATGAATGAGGTCTTATTTGCTTCGCCCATGCCGCGAGTCAACAACGAGCTGGTTAACAACCATAAAATTTGTCATTAATCAATTGAACACGGCATGGTACTGAGGATTTTCTGGGGACCGTAATGGTCCAGGGGCGTGTATTCAACCAGTGGCTGAAGCACATGAGCCTTGATCCGGATGGGTGCCTGGCGCGAAGTAATTCGCGGGCAACATGAACCAATAAAAAAGAAATATCTGGTGCGACGACCAATAAGTCCCAATGTTCAAACCGAGGCAAGGTTCAAGAAAAAAACCATTTTTTTTCATGGGGAAGTGTTTTTTTTCTTGACAGGCCCTTTAATGGGTGCCCGTGTAGAGCTTCTATCTGTAGGGCATACACGGGCAACCAGCGCATACCGGATCCAGTATGGTAGGTCGCCCGGGATGTCGAACGAGCAAAACGTCGGATGGTCCTGGCCCATCGGCGCCGGCGCGAAGTAGCGGCAGGTGCCGCAGCGGATGTCGTGGATCATTTCGGTGGCTCCGGTAGCGGCATCCAGTGGGTGATTTCGTCGAAAATCCTGCCGCCAGAATCGTCGCGCATCCATCCCAGGTATTTACCGTGCAAGGCAATCAAGACGGTGCCGCGCTTGCACGCTAAAAGCACTCGAGTGGATGTCGGCGCCGTTGAGATCGGTTGCCATTCGCTCATTTCGCCTCCCATGCGCTGCACCCGTCGGTAGTGCGCGTGATCGGTCGCTTCGGCCGAAACCAGTGCGGGACCGCAATGCCATCAGTGAGATGATCGACCCATTCGCACCGCCCTTGACTCGATCCGCTGAATACCGGCGCTCCGTGGTGCCTGCACGTCCCGCAGCGCTTGTCGGTGTTGGTCATTTCGCCTCCGTCGCGCTGTAGCTCGGAACCTGCTCGCCGAACACAACCCATTCGGTGATCTCGCCGTCCGGATCCTGAACGCGAACGGTCGCCTCGGATCCGCCTACGATGGTGTAGTCTCCGCTTTCCCTGTCGCTTTGATCTGCCCATATCTCCGCGGCATTCTGAGCGCTGTAGGCGTCCGTAATGGTGATGCCGTCCTCCGGCCCTTCGTGCCCGGCATCCGGGCACCAAACGCGGTATGTGTCGCTCATCTCGCCACCCCGACCGCATCCCAACCGGCATCAAAGCCGTCGCAGTTGTCGACCGCCTTATCTCTCGCTTCTTCACGCGTCATATCAACTCCAAAAACGATGGACAGGTATCGTAAACGACCGATAGCCGGTCGACAGTTATGGACCATTGGCGG
>JAGYOX010000241.1 GCA_018399235.1 Desulfobacterales bacterium
GCGTTTGCCAGCCTGTCCGAAAACCCCCAGCGCGGGGCCTACCCAAAGGAGTTGCTTGCCTTGGGGCTTCGGGATTTCCGCCAGGTGTTATTCAAGCCCTACCGCATCATCTACCGCGTTATGGAAAACAATGTCTATGTGCTCATGATCACTGATGGTCGCCGGGATATGCAAAAGCTTCTGGAGCGGCGGTTGCTGAATGGGTGAACCCGCTCTTCAATTCCGGGGACATCAATTCCGGGGACACAATACTTAAGGCAACCTCTAAAAAAAGGTTTTCAGGTTAAAAAATGTGAATCATTTGCGTGACACGAAAATAAATTCAAAAATTATGATAAATCCTCGCATTATTTATGAATCTAATGTGCCCGATAACGGGCTGGCGTCCGCATTTTTATGCGGCATTCAACAATTTGGGCCATCTAAAAATATTGTAAGCCAAATTTCTCAATCCAATCTTGGTCGAAGTGCGAATTTTGCCTATGGACCTGGAGACCAGATTACCAGCGATTTTCGACTGAATGCCAAAGGCATGTTCAACACGCGCGCGTGTCTTGGACCGCGTTCGATTGCCTTGCCGTTCCCAACGGGTCAATTTTCTGCCCCGGCATCCCTTGCGGTGGACTTTATCCCGAAACCCTTTTTCCTGAAGAGCTTCACTGTTTTTTTTCGAGCGATACGCCGCGTCCGCGTAAACATCCTTGCTGGTATTGTTCGAATCAAGCAACTCTTCGAAAACATTGCTGTCATGAACAGAGGCGTCTGTTACTTCATACGACCTGATCAATTTGTGTTCGACGTCCACGCTAATATGATTTTTGTAGCCATAATGGCGTTGTTTATTTTTGACCATCCATTTGGCGTCGGGATCTTTTTGCCGTGTGACGTTTTCATTCCACTCATCGGGAATCTCGTTATTCTTCAGTTTTTTATTTTGCTCCCGGCTATTGCGTTGAACCGGAACGTTGACGATATTCGCGTCAATAATTTGGCCTTTTTTTGCTTTAAACCCTTGTTCCTGCAAAATCCGGTCAAACCGTTTAAACAACTTCTTCGCCAGCTTCAATTTTCCAAGATCTTCACGAAACAACCATATTGTTTTGGCATCAGGAACGGTCTCATTTACATTCAGTCCCAAAAAACGCATAAACGATATCCGGTCACGTATCTGATATTCAATCGAATCATCCGAAACATTATACAGCGACTGAAGAACCAGAATTTTAAACATCAAAATAACATCAAAAGGTTTACGGCCGGCAGGGCCTTTTCGATCTTTTTCTCGAACTTGATTCAAAATCGGGCGAAATTCTTCCCAAGGAATCACGGCATTAATCTTCACCAAGGGGTCTCCGTTTTTCTCAAGTTCGCGACATCTAAATTCAAGATCAAAAAGTCCTGTTTGTATCATTTTGTGTCTCCTCTTTGGGTTAGATTCGTTTATCCATTGACACAAAATTATAACATTTCCTCGTCGGATCGTCGACGAGTATTTTTATTAATTTAACAGCCTATTTTTAGAGGTTGCCTTAATGCTTTATCGTTGACGGATGTATCAAATTGTATGTCCTCAGCAATGAGCTGACCTTTACCCTGGTTGAAGGCCTTCTGCCACCAGGATTCGTCTGCCTGGTAATAATCGCTGGGGACATTGGAAGCGGCAACCAGGGCGCCGTGTTTATCGGTAATGAAGAATTCCAGCAGTATAGGATGGGCTTCTTTGATGTGTCGCAACAGAAGGCTGGTGGGATTGTTAAGAAGGTTAATCTTAAAAGGATCCGTATTTTTTGTGCTCAGCCATTTTTGATCATGCTGTAAAATTTCTTTTTGGATATCTTCAGCGGGCATGCCGGAATAGGACCGGTTCTGCGCCGCGATTGCCTTTTGTGTAAGATCAAGAGTTGAAAAAGTCGTTTGGTCCCGTACCTGCTCGTTAAGGATTTGTGCCAAGGCGGCTTCAAGCAGTTGAAGTTTTTGGGTTTTATCTTTGATCAGGGTATTCTTGAACAAATGGATAGACGCGGAATAACCCAAGATCAGACCAATGAGCATAATGGTCATTGTGGACAGCACGAGCATGAGGAATATTTTTTTTCGAATCGAATATTTCATGATTAAAACGGTGGCGAATATTTTCCAGGACCGTCTTTAATGTATTTTTATCCCTCTAGATCATTTTTCCGGGAACGTTTCCCGAAAAAAAATCCGGCCAGGAAACCCGCGATAATAAGCAGGGGAATGAAAATGATCCCGGACATGCTGATACTCCAGAATAATAGGCGCAAGGTCACGACTTCGGTGTTTTGGAGTAAAAGAATAAGGGCCAGGATTCCGAGTATCCCCAGAAATATTTTTTTTGCAGGGATTTTACGCGTGCTGTCCATGTTACCTCCATTATTTAAAGTTTAATAATTTATTGGGGCTATGGGTGATGTACACTAAAGTGTGTAAAAAGCTTTAACGATTAATAAAAAGGGCGTATCCTTCCAAAAAAGAGCTCAATCTTAAATGGAAAGGAAAACG
>JAGYOX010000242.1 GCA_018399235.1 Desulfobacterales bacterium
TCGGCCGCTTCTGCGAATGACGGGCTAAAGCCCGTCTCTACATCGGATTTACCATAAAAGTCACTGCAAAGCTCGGTCCCGGACCGCGGCCCGGGTGGGTCTTCTAATATATTCAATGTTGATAATCTCGTAAAAAGTCGATTTTGGGATGGCAAAGAAAAAAGTTCAAGCCCCATTTGAGATCAGAGGGCGTCGCAAATCCCGAGGAATGCAGCGTACATAGGAGTACGTGAAATTCCGAGGGATGCAGCGCAACACAGATATTGGACTTTTTACGAAGCCATCAATGTCAATTTTTATGGGAATTTGCTCACAAAGGTTGAAAATAAAACATTAAACATATGCTTTGTCAAGAATCTTAATGGCTTTCAGGGAACTTGCCATCCAAAATCATATTTTAACGTTGATACGGGCTTGGATAATTGTGTAAACCCAAATTGATATTTGTACTTTATTGAAACCTCAACGCTGGAGGATCGGTATGCAGGTTGAAATTCCCGGATACGGTGAGTTAAGGTTAAACTATCTGATCATGGATTACAACGGGACGCTCGCCATAGACGGCAAACTAGTCAATGGGGTGAGGGAGGCGTTAATTAAGCTCTCCGAAAGCCTGGATCTTTATGTTTTGACTGCGGATACGTTCGGCATCGCACGGGACGGGCTCGAAGGTATTCCCTGTAAGCTGACCATTCTGCCAAAAGACGACCAGCAGGGCGGCAAATTCAGGTTCGTTAAGAAGCTGGGGGCCGGGCAGACGGTTTCCATTGGCAACGGACGGAACGATCAGCTAATGCTAAAGGAATCCGCGTTGGGTATTGCCGTGATTTTGGAGGAGGGCGCCTCGGTTGAAACCCTGCGATCGGCGGACGTGGTATGCCCCTCAATTGTATCCGCCCTGGAGCTGCTGATGAATCCGCTGCGCCTGACTGCGACGCTTCGTTCCTAAGGGACAGATGAATGCGGGTATTTTGGATTATTATTGCCATCTTTCTGGTTTGTTTCTATGTGATCAGCCGTATCGATCTGGTTCCGGATGTTTTTCCCATCCTCGGTTGGCTGGATGATACGTTTCTGGTGGGCCTGTTGATCTATTATTTGCGCTACAGAAAGCTGCCGGCTTTTATGACATGGCTGGGGCGGCTCCTATTCAAAAGAACGCCGGGTCGCTCTGATCAGACGTCCGGACCAAGGGGGGCCGGCGGACAGCGGGGTCAGTCGGGTCAGCCGAAAAATCCCTATGCCGTGCTGGGGTTAAAACCCGATGCCAGCCGGGAGGAAATCCAGGCGGCTTACCGGGAGCTGGTGCAGAAGTATCATCCGGACAAGGTATCCCATTTGGGCGAGGAATTCCAGGAAATGGCCCAGCAGAAATTTGTTGAAATCCAGAATGCCTATGATGAGCTGATGGGGGAATGATTTCTTGCAGTTGGTCAGCTTTTTTGCGTTTTAGCCGGGTAGAGGCAGAGGTGATCCAAAAAGCAGTTCGGGCAATCCGGTTTACGGGCCATGCAGACCTCGCGGCCAAAGTATATCAGGCGAAGCGAAAAATCGTTCCACTCGGACTTGGGGATCAATTTCATGAGGTCGTGCTCAATTTTTATGGCATCCTTGTTTGCGGTCAACCCGAGGCGCTGCGAAATCCTCGATACATGGGTGTCCACCACAATGCCTGGGATGTTGAAGGCCGCGCCCAAAACGACGTTAGCGGTTTTTCTGCCTACGCCGGGCAGTTTGACCAATTCTTCCAGGTTGTCCGGCACCCTGCCGTTGTGCTGTTCGATTAAGGCGCGGGCGCAGTTTTTTATACTCTTGGCCTTGTTATGGTAAAATCCGGTAGGCCGGATGAATTCCTCGATAGTTTCAATCGGCGCGTCGGCAAAATCTTTCGGGGTTTTAAGCGCTTTAAAAAGGTTTCCGGTCACCTGGTTAACCTGCCGATCCGTGCACTGGGCGGATAGAATCGTTGCCATCAGCAACTGAAATGCATTCTCATGCATGAGCTGAGTCTTGACATCCGGGTAACGGGTATTTAATATCTGTCGAATTTCTTGGATACGCTGATTATTTTTCGGCATTGGTTTGATCCCTGTAAATTTTGCCATTGTTTAATAACATGAATGCCTACAATAGAAAAGTCAAGGCATTGGGCCTGTGCTCCGGCGGCTTGGACAGCATCCTGGCGGCGCTGGTGTTAAGACAGCAGGATATTGAAGTGCAATGGGTGGCATTTGAGACGCCCTTTTTTCCCGCGGAAAAGGCCCGGCGAACCGCCAGTAAAAATAAAATTCCCCTGATTGTCAAGGATATTACGGACCGCTATATCCCGATGCTAAAAAACCCAAGTTGCGGCTATGGACAGGCCATGAACCCGTGCCTGGACTGTCATGCACTCATGTTCCGGATCGCCGGCGAGATGATGGCGGAAACCGGGACCGATTTTCTTTTTTCCGGCGAAGTCATGGGCCAGCGGCCCATGTCCCAGACCAAATCGGG
>JAGYOX010000243.1 GCA_018399235.1 Desulfobacterales bacterium
ATATTGTTATTTGGAATTTAACCATGAACCTTATACCTTAAACCTTAAACCGTTAAGTTACTTAGAAGTCGATTTTGTAATGGCCAAGTAAAAGGAGGGTGGCGAATGGAACGAACGGCGGTATATCCCGGATCCTTCGATCCGGTGACCAACGGGCATTTGGACATTATTCAGCGGGGCTTGAAAATATTCGACCGGATTATCATTACAATTCTTGATAATCCCGCCAAAAAAACGCTCTTTAGCGTAGAGGAAAGAACCAACCTATTAAAGGAATCGTTGAAAGAAATTGATAATATTGAAGTGGACTCATACGATGGACTGCTCGTTGATTATGCCCAGAAACGCGGAGCCCATGCCCTATTGCGGGGGATGCGGGCGGTATCGGATTTTGAATATGAGTTTCAAATGGCGCTGATGAACCGGCGATTAAACCGTGAGATACAAACCGTTTTTCTTATGACGGGGCTCCGTTGGATATTTACCAGCTCTTCGATCATCAAAGAAGCCGCAAAATTCGGAGGAAATATTGAAAGCATGGTACCGCCGGTAGTCCAGAAAAGACTTCAGGAAAAATTTAGGACATCAGGTTAACCGGCGGTTTTTACATGGGACAGCTTTTCCAGAAGGATCACCCCAATAAAACCGATTGCCATCAGGCCAACGGCAAACAACAGATCCGTATTCAACACGTCTGGAATCACGTTCTGCTCACGAATCACCTTCAGTTCCCCGCCGATCATTTTCTTCTCAATAGCCTCCTTCCATGGCCAAATTTTTCGCATGGATCCAACCATCAGTCCCGTCAGAAATGCCAGCGTTAGATTATGGTAGGCATCCAGAAAGTATTTCAGAATCCGGGAAAACCCGGCAAGGCCCAGGCCGCAGCCTGCCAAAAAAATCAGAATAATCCCTATATTTACCGGGTCAAAAGGGTTTTTGAGCGTTGCCGTGATAAACTCATACTTACCCAGAATCAGTAGAATAAAGGCGCCGCTTAGGCCCGGAAGAATCATTGCACAAATAGCGATAAAGCCGGATAAAAAGATAAACCAAAGGGCTTCCGGGGTCGTTGCAGGCACCAAACTAACGATTTGAAAGGCCGCCGCCGCTCCGATGGCAAATGATATCCAGATACCCGCCGTCCACTGGTCGATTTTTCTTCCCACCACCCATATGGATGCGGCAATCAAGCCAAAAAACAAACTCCATGTGAGCTGAGGATGATGATGGAGGAGGTGGTTCATGATGCGGGCAATCGTTACCACCGCCACCCCGATACCGCAGAAAAGCGCCAACAGAAACCGAATATGAAGCTCGGCCACGACTCCCTTGAAATCCAACCTGACCAACCGGCCGAGCATTTTCCCATTCACCGATTTGACTGCTGCGAGTAGATCTTCGTATATCCCGGTTATCAGGGCGATGGTTCCCCCCGAAACACCTGGAACCGTATCAGCCGCCCCCATGCATAATCCTTTAACTGTGAGCAGTAAAGCATCTTTAAATGAACGGGGGCCCGGGCTGCTAAAAAAGGCATCAGACCACGATATAGGGGTGTATTGCTTCACTCTTCACCCCATCCATGCTCCCCGACCAGCTTGACAAACCGGCAACCGCCGAGCCGGGTCTGATGAATCCCCTTTTCATCCCGGTAAAGCTTAATCAACTCCTGGGAAAACGAATTCCCCACAGGGATTACCATTCGCCCACCCATGGCCAGTTGATTGACAAGAGTTTTTGGCACCTCCGGGGCGCCGGCTGTAACCAATATGGCGTCAAATGGGCTTTCCTCACGCCAGCCCATGGTCCCGTCTGAATAGCTGGTAACGACATTCATATATTTCAGCTGATCAAAGATTTTTCGGGCCCGGATATAAAGATTGCGTTTCTTCTCAATCGTATAAACCCGGTAGACGATTTCCGCAAGCACTGCGGCCTGATAACCCGAACCCGTACCGATCTCAAGCACCCGGTCCTCACTGTCAACCTGCAGGGCCTGGGTCATATGGGCAACTATGTATGGCTGAGATATGGTCTGTTGTTCCCCGATGGGGAGGGGATGGTCCGCATACGCCTGATCCATCAACGCCTCACTGACAAACATATGCCTGGGCACCCGCCGCATGGCCGATAAAACGGAAGGATCCGTTATACCTCGGGCTTCAATCTGGTTTTTAACCATGGATTCGCGCAGGCGCTGATATTTTCTTGAATCAAATTCCATTTTTAGGCTACATTTATCAATTGAGCCATGACCCGTCAAGCGAATAAGCTGACAGTTTTGGAAAAGAATCGTTGACAATCTCGTAAAAAGTCGATTTTGGGATGGCAAAGAAAAAAGTTCAAGATCAAGGCGCGCAAAATCCCGAGGAATGCAGCGTACTTAACTGTACGTGAAATTCCGAGGGATGCAGCGCAACACAGATATTGGACTTTTTACGAAGCCATC
>JAGYOX010000244.1 GCA_018399235.1 Desulfobacterales bacterium
TTAAAATGCGCTTTCTTCTGATTAAAGCAAATCTTCATCCTTGAGCCGGTCGATGATCGCGCTTGTGGATTTGCTGCGGTTCAGAGTGTAGAAATGCAGGCCGGGAACGCCCTCTTTTAAAAGCCCGCGGCACTGATCCACGGCAAAATCAATCCCTGTTTGAAGCACCGCCTCCTTATCCTCGCCTTCCACCGCATCAAGCTTTTTCTGAAGATCATCGGTGATCTTGGAGCCGCAGACGTTGGACAGGATATTGGTCAGTTTAATCGTGTATACCGGCATAATTCCCGGAATAAGGGGAATGGTAATACCGGCCGCCCGGCATTTTTCCACGTAATCGAAAAAAAACCGGTTGTCATAGAAATATTGACAAACCACATATTCCGCACCGTTGTCCTGCTTCTTTTTAAGGGCCTCAATGTCTTTATCCAGGCTGTCCGCCTCCACATGGCCTTCAGGATAGCCGGCACATCCCAATGTAAAATCATATTGATCCTTGATAAAGCCGATTAAATCAGAGGCATAAGAAAAGCTTTCAGGATGGGGGGCAAAATTTTCATCCCTCGGCTTATCCCCCCGGATGACGAAAATGGTTTTCACGCCCAGCGCCTTATAGTTATCCAGGACCTCGGTGATTTCATCGGGCCCCAGTCCATAACCGGCGATATAGGCAACACTTGGCAGCTCCTTTTCCTTTAGCAGTTTCTTTACTGTCTGATAGGAGCCGTCCCGGTTGGAGCCGCCCGCGCCAAAAGTGACCGACATATAATCGGGATTGCGATCGGCCAGCTTCTCAACCGTGCCGTCAAACTTATCCGCCGCGCTTTCATCTCTCGGTGGAAAAAACTCCATGGAAATTACCGGCGATTTATTTTTGTAAAGATCTGTCACACGCATAATCGATTTTCCTCCGCTTTAAGCATGATTAAAATTTGGGTTAAGACGATTAAAAGCGGATAGTATTTTAAAAAGATCCGGGTCTTGTCAAGACATTCTTTTGAGGGTTTTTTATAAACTGCTTTCGGCTAACAGGAACAAAAACGCCCAAGAAGGATAAAATCGTCTGGATTTTATCCTTTTAGTCCGATAAAATATAAGCAGGTTATAGATTGGCTTTTTTAAACCTCTATGAACAAGGAGGGGCTCTATGGCAGTTATTACCATGGCACGCCAGTTTGGTGCCGGCGGACGGACCCTGGGAAAAAGGCTGTCCAAACAGTTAAATTATGAATTCTTCGACGATTCCATCATTCAGGAGCTTTCAAAAAAAGCCAAAGTATCCAAATTCACTATTAAGGATATAGAACAGACGGCCGGCGGTTTTTTTTCCAAAATTGTATCCAGCGCCCTGAGCCGATCCTATATGGAGCGGTTGACGGGCGCAGATATCGGTTACATGGATGAAAATATCTATGTTGAAAAATTAAAAGAAGTGGTTATCGAAATTGCCAAAACTGACAACATAATAATTTTAGGCCGTGGCAGCCAGTACATTCTTAAAGACATGGAAAACACGTATCACTTCCTGCTGATTGGTGAAAGAGAAGACCGGATCAAATTCATGCAGAATTTTTATGATTATTCCAGGAGCAAAGCCTACCAGGCGGTAGTTAATGGTGAGAAACGCCGCCGCAATCTGTATACCAAATTCGGCAAAAAAAATTATAATGATCCGGGATTATACCATATGGTATTTAATATGAGCAAATTGTCCCTGGACCAGGCCATGGAACAAATATGCACGATGGTCAAGCCAAGCGAGCCCAGTTAAATTTCGCTATGAAATAATAGTTTGCACTTTATATGGAATAGAGTTATTTTATACTCTATAGACAAATGGATTCTGTTAACAAGGCCCCCGAACACCGCCTTTAAACTCCTCTAAAAAACGCCCTCTTCCAAGGCCAAATTGTTAAAGAATCGGCTGATACCCCCGCCAGGCAGACCTATTACCTGGACGAACAGGAGACATGTAATGCGACAAAAATATGAAATTGTTAAAGATACATCCAAAAAAAGCCTCAGAATACGCGAATACGCGGTCATTGATAAGCGGCTAAATAATGTAAGAACCGAGATGCTTAGGCCCGAAGATTATGCCATGCTCCACGAGGAGACATACGACAGCAAAAGCATTAAAGGCGCCATCTCAAACGGAATAATCGACCTGGTTTCAACCCTGCGGACCCCCATTTTTTTTCCTGACGCAAATAACATCGCAATAATTGCCGAATCCATTGTTAAGTTATATGATTCCAAGGATAAAAACTCGACTGAGGTCGTTCTTAACAATGGTGACGGTCATGGCTTGAAAGACAGCCCCTGATCGCCGACTAAAATCTGTATTTAATGTTAAATTCAAAGCATTGCATCCATCCCACCCAATGTATATTATTTATTAAAAAGTAATATAGATGGCTTCTAAGTAACTTAAC
>JAGYOX010000245.1 GCA_018399235.1 Desulfobacterales bacterium
ATGGTTCTGTTTAACCGAAAACATACCCATAATACACATAAAATTTATATAACATAAATTAAATGGCAATTAAATATCAATTTTAATGCCTTTTTTTACTAAAAATTTCAATATGTGCCTTGACATAAGTCTATGGTGATTTATGTTTATAACGTTTCAACTTGCCCATTTTAATGTTTAACCAACCCGTACATCTATTACTTTAAAAATTTGGATGGCTTGGGAATGGATTTTCAGGAAACTTCATTTCCGTTGTTGCTTGGGGCTCTATCCGGCCGATCAGGGTTTATGGAGCTTTATTTATATAAACTTTTCTATTGAGACGCACAAATACCGTGGAATACAGAGTAGTTATTTGTTTTAACCCTAAAAAGTAAAAAAGGACTTTGGAAAAATGAAGATTCGCCCATTGAACGACAGAATTCTAGTGGTAAGGGAGGATGAGCAAAACAAAACCAAAGGGGGGATTATCATTCCGGACACGGCAAAAGAAAAACCCCGAAAAGGAAAGGTCATTGCAGTGGGGCCGGGAAAACTTGACGAGAAGGGCAAGCGGATACCGCTGGATGTTAAGGCCGGAGATAAAATCCTTTTTGCCAAATATGCAGGGACGGAAATAAAAATAGACGGCGTTGAGCATCTGTTTATGAAGGAAGACGATATACTCGGGATTATCAAATAGATAAAGGAGACAAAACCGATGACAGCAAAAATGATTTGTTATGGCCAGACTGCAAGGGAGCATATGCTTAAAGGCGTTAATACGCTCGCCAATGCAGTGAAGGTAACCCTTGGCCCCAAAGGTAATAATGTTGTTTTGGAAAAAAGCTTTGGTTCGCCTACTGTCACAAAAGACGGGGTCACTGTGGCCAAGGAGATAGAAATTAAGGGCAAATATGAAAATATGGCCGCCCAAATGCTAAGAGAAGTGGCCAGCAAAACAAGTGACGTGGCCGGAGATGGGACCACCACGGCTACGGTTCTTGCGCAGGCTATTTTTACCGAGGGCCAGCGGCTGGTGGCGGCCGGTGCCAACCCCATGGCACTAAAACGCGGCATCGACAAGGGCCTCGTCTCTATTGTCGAGCAGTTGAAAAAACTCTCCAAGCCGACCAAGGATAAGAAGGAAATCGAACAGGTTGGAACGATTTCAGCCAATGACGATGAAACCGTGGGCAAAATTATTTCCGATGCCATGGAAAAGGTGGGCAAGGAGGGGGTAATCACGGTGGAAGAAGCCAAAGGCATGGAAACCAATCTGGAAGTTGTCGAAGGGATGCAGTTTGATCGAGGCTATTTGTCTCCCTATTTTGTGACTGAGGCGGAAAAGATGACGGTCAATCTGAAAGATCCTTATATCCTGCTTCATGAAAAGAAAATTTCCAATATGAAGGATCTGCTGCCGCTTCTTGAGCAGGTGGCCAAGATGGGAAGACAGCTTTTGATCATAGCTGAAGACATTGATGGCGAGGCGCTCGCAACTCTTATCGTGAATAAGCTGCGGGGAACGCTTCAGGTAGCGGGCGTTAAGGCGCCGGGTTTTGGTGACCGGAGAAAGGCCATGCTTCAGGATATTGCCGTACTCACTGGCGGCCAGGTTATTTCAGAGGATATCGGCGTTAAGCTGGAAAGCGTGACGGTGGATGACTTGGGAACCTGTAAGACGGTTCAGATCGATAAAGACAATACCACGATTATAGAAGGCGCCGGGAAAAAGCAGGACATTGAGGCCCGCATCAACCAGTTGCGCGCCCAGATCGAGGAGACCACATCCGATTATGACCGGGAAAAACTCCAGGAGCGGCTTGCCAAGCTGGTCGGCGGTGTGGCGGTGATTCATATCGGTGCGGCTACGGAGACCGAGATGAAGGAGAAAAAAGCCCGGGTTGAGGATGCGCTTCATTCAACGCGGGCGGCGGTCGAAGAAGGAATCGTCCCGGGCGGCGGTGTGGCACTGATTCGATGTATTCAATCGCTTGATAAAGTCAATGCCAAAGGCGAAGAAAAAGAAGGGATTCGAATTTTAAAGCGCGCCCTTGAGGCACCGCTTCGTCAGATTGCCGAAAATGCCGGTCTTGAAGGCTCAATTGTTTTTAATAAAGTGTTTGAAGGAAAGGATGATTTCGGGTTTAATGCGGCCACCGAAACATATGAAAATCTGATCAAGGCGGGGGTAATTGATCCCACCAAGGTGGTTCGGTTTGCCATTCAGAATGCCGCCTCGGTTACCGGTTTGATGCTGACGACCGAAGCCATGATCGCGGAGAAGCCGAAAAAGAAGGAAAGAGAGTCAATGCCGGGGGGATACCCGGAAGATATGGAAGACATGTATTAATTTAATCCCCACATTACTTTCTATGACAAACAAAGCCGGTCTTCATTCTTTTGGGTGAGGCCGGCTTTTGTTTGAACAGGTTTCCTTGCTTTGCTATAA
>JAGYOX010000246.1 GCA_018399235.1 Desulfobacterales bacterium
ATCCCGGGCGCTCAAACAGAACAAACGGATGAAGGCGGCATTTGATGCGCCCATGGAGGAGTTTAAGGCTGCGCTCGATGGTCTGGATAAATCAGATACAGCCGCCTTATTCTGGACGGCAAACTCCCGGTTAAGCTGGGTGGGGATGAATATTGACGATCCGGAGATTTTTTTGGTTCTGCCGAAGATACGGGCTATGCTCAAGCGGTGCATTGAGCTTGACGAAACCTATCAATATGGTGCCGCCCATACATCCCTTGGTGTACTGAATGCTTCCCGGTCAAGGGCTCAGGGTGGGGAGCCCCAAAAGGCAAAGGCCGAATTTGAGCGGGCATTCGAACTATCAGAGGGCAGGGTGCTGTTCTTTCATCTGATGTATGCCAAATACTATGCCTATCAGGTCCAGGATAGGCAGCTGTACGTCAAAACTTTAAACAAAATCTTATCTACGCCGGAAGACGCCTTTCCGGAGATGGCTTTTATTAATTCGGCGGCTAAAAAAAAGGCCCGCCGGATGCTAAACGAAGTTGACCAATTGTTTTAACAGGTGGCCGGATATGATTAAAAAACTGTTTTTTATCGGATGTTTGATTTTTGCCTCACTGCTGGGGGGTAATGCGGCCATTGCCGAAAAATCGCCCGATATCATGATCAAGCTTGCAACGATCGCCCCGCGCGGTTCCTATATCATGAACCGCATGAACGAGCTAAATGATGAGATAAAAGCCAGAACGGATAATGCCGTGGGTATCAAGATTTATTATGGCGGGGTTCAAGGGGATGAAAAGGATGTGTTGCGTAAGATCCGACTGGGTCAACTCCATGGAGGTACGTTTACCGGCCATGGCCTTGCGCAGATCGTTCCGTCGGTCCGCGTATCAGAGCTGCCCTATGTTTTCAGAAACTACGAGGAGGTTGAATACGTCCGGGAAAGACTTGAACCCCTCATGAATGAGCGGTTCAAGGAAGAAGGCTACATTGTTTTAGGTTGGAATGAGGTTGGGTTTGTCTATAATTTTTCAAAAGTTCCCATCACTTCTATTGAGGTCGCCAGAAGTCAGAAATGGTGGATGTGGAAGGGCGATCAGTTGAGCAAGGCCATGTATGACGCCTTCGGCATTACACCGGTGCCGCTTTCTTTCACGGATGTCATGACCTCGCTTTCTACAAAACTCATTGATACGGCCAGCATCACGCCTTATGGGGCGGTGGCGTATCGCTGGAACGAGCGGTTTAACTATATGAGCGAATACCCCACCACTAACGTGGTTGGCGCAACCATTGTGAACAAGCGAATATGGAATAAAATTGCGCCTGAACATCAACAAATTATCCTTGATATTTGCCCGTCCTACTTTGACCAAATAGGTAAGCATGTCCGCCAGCAGGATCGCGAATCGATTGAAATTCTAAAGAAATCAGGCATTGAAATTGTTACTTTTGATTCTGAAAAAGATCGGGAGCAGTTTGAGTTCATTTTTGACACCTCCCGCAAGGCGCGGGAGAATTTAGTCGGGGAAATGTATTCCAGAGAGCTTTTGGAAAAAACGCTCTCGCTCTTAGAGACATATCGAAATAACCATCCTAACAGCACGGTAGAAAGAATTCGCTGATGCAGTGCTTGAAATGCGGCGCTGAATTTGACCCGGCGCGGTATGAATGCCCCTTCTGTTCGGCAGAGTATCAGGGCGGTCGCTTGGCCCGCTATATAGAACGAGCTGAAGGCATCATCCTCGAGAGTATGCTATTTTTGATGGTACTGATGGTGCTGGCCCAAATTCTCCTGCGAAACCTCTATCAGACCGGGATTTCTGGCGCTGATGATCTGATCCGTCATTTGGTGTTGTGGATCGGGTTTTTAGGCGCGGCGAATGCCACAAAATGCAGCGCCCATGTAAAGATCGATGTGGCCGCCCGTCTGCTTTCCGCCTTCTGGAAGCGGTTGTCATGCGTGGTCACCTGTCTGTTTTCCTTTGTGGTTTGCTGCATACTAACGTGGGCTTCAGCCGCTTTTGTCCATATCGAATACCAGGCCGCCGGTCATATTCAGTTCCTGAATCTGCCGATATGGGTCATGCAGATTATCCTTCCTGCCGGTTATTTGATTATTGCCGTCCGTTTTGCCCGTAATGGCATTAAATTTTTTGTGGAGATGTTACGGGGGGGATAATTTGACGGCAGTCTTGATCGGTTTCATTGTTCTCATGGCTGTTCTTGGAGCGCCTGTATTTGTGGTGATTTCAGCATTTGCCATGATCGGGTTTTACGTAGCGGATATCCCCTTTGCCGCCCTTGTCGTGGATACCTACAACAAATTTGCCAATAATCCCATTCTTTATACGATTCCATTGTTTACTTTTGCCGGTTTCATTCTGGCCGAGAGCCGGGCATCGGTTCGGATCGTTAATTTTTCCCGG
>JAGYOX010000247.1 GCA_018399235.1 Desulfobacterales bacterium
GTTAATCTTTCAGTTACAGGTGATCTTGATATTTGGAAAAGCATCAGAAGCGATAGATCGAAAGAGATAGCAGAGGGGATACTTCCGAAGACAGGGAAAACATTAAAGCAGATACTTGCTGACAACTCTACAGATGATTTAGCAGCCGGCAGCCGGGTCCGGCTTGACATCATCGACGCTTCATCCCGGGCAGGCGGGGGATCGCTTCCGCTCCTTGAACTTCCCACAAAGTGTGTCGCTGTCCGTACGAGGGGACTTACGGCAAAAACACTGGGGACCCGGCTGCGCCAATACACCCCCCCGGTTATCGTTCGGATCGAAGATGATCAGATCTTGATGGATATGCGAACGGTTCAGATGGACGAACTTGAAATTATAGCCACAGCCATTACCCAAATCGTAAACGAGGCCGAGCATGACTCCACCAACTGAAGATAAGGATATCCAGACGCAATTTCTTTTTGCCAAGTCAGCCGGTAAACAGGTAACCGATGCCATCCCGCTGGAGAATTTTTCCCTCGACATCATCAAGCCTGAATTCCCGCAAGTTTTAGGTGAGGACGATTTTTTTGAAAAAGGCATGGCCCATGTCGCCGATGCCGGTCAATTTGGAGCGATCGTGCTCCAAATCGACGCTTTGGGTGATCTTTTGAATCCAAACGAGACGTTAATCGTTTTAATGCATCAGGCAAACCAATTGTGCAAAGAGGTTAATGGATTATGGGGGGTTACGGATAATTTTAGGGTGGGCATCTTCCTCCCGGAAGCTGATGAAGCCGCCTGCCTGGCAGTGGCAGATCGCCTGAAAAAAGCGTTTTCCAAGGAAAGCGGCAAAACCGTTACCGCTGGCGTCGCCGTCTATCCCACCATCACCTATGATAAATCGTGGATTCTTGAAAATGCGAAAAAAGCGGTCAGGCATGCCGAATTCTTCGGTCCTGACAGCTGTGTCGCCTTTGACGCGGTAAGCTTGAATATCAGCGGCGATCAATATTATCAAGAGGGTAATATTGACGGGGCTATACGGGAATTCAAACTTGCCTTGATGATAGATCCGAAAAATGTGAATGTTCACAACAGCCTGGGGGTTTGCTACGGCGTCAAGGAAAATTTCGATGATGCGCTGGCGTCATTTAAAACAGCCATACAGCTTGATCCGCATGAACTCATGCCGATTTACAACGCCGGCTTTATTTATACATTAAGGAAAAAATATCTTATCGCATTGGAATATTTTCACAAGGCGGAAAAGATTGACGCGGAAGTTTATGAACTCGCCTTTCAAACCGGGCGGGCCTATCTTGATACCAACGCTCCCCACTCAGCCATAAAATACCTGGAAACCGCTACCCGGCTGAACCCCAAATCAGGTGCCGCCTTCCGATTATTGGGGGACTGCTACCACCTCCTGGACCGGCTTACTGATGCAATCAATGCATATAAAAATGCATTAAAGATCAATTCAGAAAATACAGACGTCCTTTCGGCACTGGGTTTCATCTATGAAATCCAGCGGCAGAATGCGGATATCGCACTGATGTTTTGCCAGCGGGCAACCCAGATCGAGCCGGATGACGGATTGTTCAGGCACCGGCTGGCAAGAATTTACTATAATCGGGGACGCATGTCCGAAGCCTTGGATGAATTCCAGAAGGCCCATGATCTGGGTTATGACTCATCCTATTATATTGAACAGACCGTAAAACTTTTACGTGAATGTCAATGAAAGATATTATTCTTAAAACCCTTGACGCGAGTATTGCGGTCAAGACCGAATTTTTCAAGAACAACGGTCATCTGATTATTCAATGTGCTGAATGTATCGTCCAGTGCCTGACATCCGGACATAAGCTGCTGATTTTCGGAAACGGGGGCAGTGCGGCGGATGCCCAGCACATGGCAGCCGAATTCGTCAACCGTTTCGAAATTGACCGAACGCCGCTATCCGCTATTGCACTGACCACTGACAGCTCTATTTTAACCAGTATCGGTAATGATTTCAGTTTTGACGATGTCTTCAAAAAACAGATTGACGCCTTGGGCAAAAAGGATGACATCGCACTCGGTATCAGTACCAGCGGCAACTCGAAAAATGTTGTCACGGCATTGGGCCGGGCCCGGGAAAAAGGGCTGGCCACAATCGGCCTGACAGGCAAAAACGGCGGCCAGATGGTTGCAGAATGTGACCATCTGATGTGCGTCGCAACCGGTTCAACCGCCCGGATTCAGGAAACCCACATTACTGTCATCCATGTGCTTTGTGATCTTGTGGATCGACTGCTTTTTCCCGAACGCTTTTAAGCACAGCCTTAGAGGATTAGACCATGCCGTACGATTTTTCCCCGCTCAAGCTTGACGGTTTAAATACCTATTCCCTGGCAGACAGAGAGAGCAAGGTCAGCCGGGAGCATTTT
>JAGYOX010000248.1 GCA_018399235.1 Desulfobacterales bacterium
CACATCGGCCGCTTCTGCGAATGACGGGCTAAAGCCCGTCGCTACATCGAATTTACCATAAAAGTTACTGCAAGGTTCGGTCCCGGGCCTCGGCCGGGGGGGTACTTCTAAGTAACTTAATCGTACTCAGTCCCGCATAAGCGGGACGGTACTCGTACTCGTACTCGTACTGGAAAAATAAAAGCCGATTACGAGCACGAGTACGAGTACGAATCAAACGTTCCTTTCTGCAAAAAATGCCGTCGCGGCGGAATAAATCGTTTTATACAAGACCATCAAAATTCATCTTGCCAAATCGAATGGAAAATTTTATATTTATTATTTTGAGTCTATGCTTATATCTCTTTTGCGCTGCAATCGATAGGAACGCCTGTCATTTCTCGTTATTAACGCGCTTTGAAATGACAGATGGGGAATAATAAGTTGGTAGTCTATAAAGGTATACAGATAACCCTCCGTTTTCGCATGATCCCGAACGATTGCGGGATCGGTGGGTGTTTGAAAGGAGGACAATAAATGTCTATGAACGTAGTGGTCATTGGTGCCGTAGCCGTCGGCTCCAAGGCGGCGTGCCGGTTTAAACGGCTGAAGCAGGATGCCAATGTGACCCTGATTGATGCGGATGAATATATTTCTTATGGGGGCTGCGGCATTCCCTATTATATTTCCGGTGATGTCAGCGATGAGTCCCAGCTTCGTTCCACAAGCTTCCATATGGTCAGGGATGAGCGGTTTTTCAAGGAAGACAAGGGAGTTGATGCCATGCCCGGCACCCAAGCCCTAAATATTGACAGGCAAAACAAGACCGTTCGAATTCGTAAAAAAGACGGTTCGGAGGAAGACTTGCCATATGATAAGCTGGTGCTCGGCACCGGCACCCGGCCAAAGAAGCTCAATATCCCCGGCCTTGAGCTGAAGAATATATACCGGGTCGGGAACCTCCACGATGCCATGCAAATCAAGGAGATGATCGTCTCCGGCCAAGCTGAGCGGGCGGTTGTGATTGGAGGTGGCTTTATCGGTCTTGAAATGGCCGAAGCGCTTTCCGATATGTGGGAATTAGAAACCTCGGTGGTGGAGTTTTGTGATCAGATTATGCCGGGGTTCGTCAGCCGGAATCTTGCCAGAATGGCCCAGAATCGGATGGAAGAAAACGGGATAACCTTTTACCTGTCTGAATCGGTGGAGGCGATAGAAGGCGAGGAAAAGGTTCAAGCCGTCAAGACAAATCAGCGAACGATTGAGGCGGATCTTGTGATTATGGCCGTGGGAATTGAGCCTAATACCGACCTGGCTAAGGACGCGGGTCTTGAGGTTTCACCCGCCGGTTTTCTGGTGGTCAATGACCATATGCAGACAACGGATCCGGATATTTATGCCGGCGGCGACTGTGTTCAGATCCCTAATTTGATTACGGGAAAACCCGGCTTTTTCCCGTTGGGGTCCATGGCCAACCGCGAGGGCAGAGTGATAGGCACCAATATGGCTGGCGGCGATGCCCGGTTTCCGGGCGGTGTCGGCAGTTTTGTGATTAAGGTTTTTGACGGATCATTGGCGGGTGCCGGTCTTACTATTGAGACGGCCATCAAAGAAGGATACGATGCCGCCAGTGTGCAGGTGGCGCAATTCGATCGTGCGCATTTTTATCCGGAGAAAGAGATTATCTATCTTGAACTCGTGTTTGACAAATCCACCCGCCGCGTTTTGGGTATCCAGGGGTTTGGTCCGGTTGAGAGCGGGATGTTTGCGCGGGTCAATGCTGTGGCAACGGTTCTTCAGTACAAGCCTACGGTTGATGTCATCAGCAACCTCGAATTGGCCTATTCACCGCCTTTTGCCTCGGCCATGGACGTCGTCAACGCGCTTGGAAATGCCGCTGAGAATTTTATTGAAGGTAGATTCAAGCAGCTAAAGCCGGATGAATTCAAAGAATGCTGGGTTGATGGGAACAAAGACGGCTGTTATTTTCTAGACTGCCGTGCCAGTGCCGATGCCAAACCGTTTGAAGAAAAATATCCTGAGCTCTGGAAGAGTATTCCCCATGATGAGCTGTATAAACGCATGGACGAGGTCCCCAAGGATAAAAAACTGATCCTTCTTTGTAATACGGGTGTGCGATCTTATGAAGCCCAGATCAATTTAGCGGCTGAAGGCATCGAAGATACTGTCAGTGTCGCGCCGGGGATGGCGGGATTAAAGGAATGTGGATTAAAATTCTAAGGTTCATTCCGTCATAATCTTACTCTTACTCTTACTCTTAATCTCTAAAGATAAGCTCTCTTCCGCTCCAATTTGAAAAGTGCGGGGTGGGGGAGAGCTCTTCCGATATTGTCACTTAAACTGAGGTCCCTGCTTTTTTAGGCG
>JAGYOX010000249.1 GCA_018399235.1 Desulfobacterales bacterium
ACCTTAATTGGATATCCATGCCCGCTAAAACTCACTTCGCTGATGATTTCGTGTTTTCCTTACGAAAAATCCAATTGCGGATTATGATATTCAATAATGGAAGAAACATCCTCTTCCGATAAATTGTAGAGCTTCATACGCCTTCTTGCATGCCGGCTGAATTGTAAATGTTCTCTGGTCATGGTTTAATTATATTTCAGGCAAACAATATGGGCAACCCTTTTCAAAAACATCAAACCACATCGAAGCTTTTTCACACTTGACTCCATGTTAATTTTGAACTAATGTTAGTTTACATGCAATTTATTCGCTTAAGAACTCTTAACCCTTCTCCCTTGTGGAAGAAGGACGAAATAATGGTAAAATTATGGAAAAAATAAATATCCACACAGCCAAAACACAGCTTTCCCGTTTGATTGCCGAGAAAAAGGAAGTAATCATTGCCCGTTATGGGCAGCCCGTAGCTAAACTGGTGCCCATAAAACAATTGAAGCAGGACCGCAAGCCGGGGACGGCCAAAGGAAAAATTCGGATACGGGACAATTTTTTTGAGCCATTGCCGGATGATATTCTGGAAGAATTTTACAAGTAAGGCGAATGGATGCGGTATTTATTAGATACCCATGTGCTCATATGGTGGATAACTGAAGATAAACGCCTTTCGCCTTCTGCCGCCGAGAGCATCCAAAGCCGAAAAAATATTCTTTATTGGAGCACGGCAAGCTCATGGGAAATGTCTATCAAATGGGCTCTCGGTAGACTTAAACTAGTTGAACCATTGGAATTTCTGATACCAGCCGAACTTACAAAAAACCAGATCGAAATAATGCCCATTGAAAACGAACATGCGATACTTGCCGGGCAATTGCCTTTTCATCACAAAGACCCTTTTGATCGAATGCTGATTGCCCAGGCCCAGTTTGAATCCATGGGCATTATTACTGATGATTCAAAGTTTAAATTATATGAAGCTGACATTCACTGGTAAACAGTTGAAGATATATACTAATAAAATAATTTTGAAGTCCGTAAATTCCGGCAGGAGGAACTATGGATACCGCCAAAATTTTTGTAAATGGCCGGAGTCAGGCTGTCCGGCTGCCTAAAGCTTACAGGCTTGAAGGTACAGAGGTTTATATAAAAAAAGTGCCTGAAGGGGTCCTCCTGATTCCCAAAAAAGGTTCCATATGGGACAGATGGGGAAAAAACCTGATGAAGTATGAAGATCCTTTCATGACAGATCGCAATCAGCCGGAGCAGGAACAAAGCTGGGATCAACTGCATGAATTATTTGATTGATACCAATATTTGAACCCGGAGATATTGCAATCTCGGCCATTACGGTTTCCGAACTTCAGTATGGAGTGGCAAAAAGCAGCAATCCCTTGAAAAATCAGACCCGGTTGGATGAATTTCTGGTACCGTTCGAAATCCTGCCTTATGATTCAGAAGTTGCAAAAGCCTATGGCACAATCCGTGTGAACCTGGAAAAACAGGGAATACCCATCGGTCCGCTTGATTTTCTTATCGCCGCCCACGCCCTCGCCCGGAACCTGATCCTTGTTACCAACAATGAAAAAGAGTTTGCCAGAATCCAAAATCTAAGGATAGAAAACTGGTTACAAATTCCATGAGAATCAGGTTATATACTTAATGGCATTAACTTAAGACTGAAAATCGTCTCGGTTTTCATTTCGAGCGCCAGCGAGAAATCTTATATCGGCCCGCCCCCCGCCTCCCGGCCAGGAACCGGGGTATCTTCTTGACTTAACAGTTATTTTAAGTTATCCCTTATCATAAAATATCTATGATAAAATGATTAAATACCGTAGAACAACATGACTAAAAAAACTGCTGCAGACAACAGCCTGATAAAAACCATTGAGCGTCGGCTTAGCAATTATATATCGGATTGTATGGAAGCCCAAAAAACCATTATAGCCGCGTATCTCTTTGGCTCGGCTTTATACCCGCAAAAATTTCAATCCAATTCCGACATCGACCTAGCTTTTCTGCTGGAATGTTCCCTGTATAAGGAGGACCCTCTGATAAATTCCGCGCCGGCTTACATGGCCGCCACAGAAATCGGCCTAATGCTGGAACGGCAAACCGATGTGATTATATTGAATTCCGCTTCCATAGAAACCGCCTATCAGTCTTTAACAACGGGAAGGCTTATATATGAAGCCGACCATGAAAGCCGTCTCGAATATGAAGCAGTATTAAGGGGATTGTATTTTGATTTTAAACCGTTTCTTGAAAAACTGAGAGCTAAAAGCATGCGGCACCCCGACATCAGGGAATCTGCAACATGAAAGCAATTGAAAAAAAAAT
>JAGYOX010000025.1 GCA_018399235.1 Desulfobacterales bacterium
TAAAAAGCTGATACAAAAAACATCTATCTACTATATATAATAATAAACTGAATATAACAGTCAAGCTTTTTCAGATTGAAAAAAATCAAGGCATGAATTGTCTGAAAGATGAACATTTATTAAATGATTCCCTGCTTGTCAACAGGAATTCGAGCGTGAAATGATAATTTTGTAATATTTTTTTTTCCCCGCCCGCAGCATAATTCCATCAGAGGCCGCATCGTTCAATGTAATCATATAATCGGTCGTTTCAATACGCTGACCGTTTATATAGGCACCGCCCTGTTCGATTAACCGCCGCGCGGCACTGGCAGATGCAGCCAGACCGACTTGCTGATAAAGCTTAAATGCAGGTATCCCATCAACTAAATCCGACTCTTGGATTGTTGACGATGGCACCGAACTTTCAACCCTTTTCTGCTGACTGCCCCTCGGCACCAAGCTGGAAGGCAGGATGGATTTTGGAATGGTTTTTGTGCCGAAAACGGAGCCTGCTGCATTAAACGCTTTTTCAGCCTCTTCCTCACCATGGCAGAGGCGCGTCGCCTCATAGGCCAAAACAGCTTTGGCGCTGTTTAATTCCGCATCTTTTAAATTTTCAACCTCCAGGATTTCTTCTATAGGCAGGAAGGTAAACAGGCATAAAAAGCGTTTGACATCCCGGTCGTCCGTATTAACCCAGTACTGATAGTATTCATAGGGAGAAGTACGCTCTGAATCCAGCCATATGGCACCTTTGGCTGTTTTCCCCATTTTGGCACCACCGCTGGTAGTTACTAATGGGAATGTAATGCCATAGGTTTCTTTCTGACGAATGCGGCGAATTAATTCGATTCCCGCCACAATATTTCCCCATTGGTCGCTGCCGCCCATCTGTACCCGACAGCCGAAATCATCGAATAGTTTTAAAAAATCATAGGCCTGGAGCAGCATATAGTTGAATTCGATAAAATTGAGGCCCTCCTCTGACTCGAGCCTCGCCCGATAGCTTTCCGCCTTTATCATCCGATTAACCGAAAAATGCCGGCCAATGTCCCGCAAAAATGGTATATATTCAAGTCCTACGAGCCAGTCGGCGTTATTTACCATTTGTGCATTGCCTGCCGAGAAATTAATATAGCGGGAAAGTTGCCGTTTGATGCCGGCCGCATTTTGCTCAGCCGTTTCAACCGTCATAAGCTGTCGCATTTCTGTTTTTCCGCTCGGATCGCCGACCAGACCGGTTCCCCCGCCCACCAGTGCAATGGGACGGTGGCCATTGCGCTGCATGTGCGCAAGCGACATGATAGGCACCAGGCTGCCCACATGAAGACTGGGCGCTGTCGGATCAAAGCCGATATAGCAGAAGGCTTCACCGGCTTCAAAATGATCCTCCAGCTCTTGACCATGCGTTGTTTTTTCTATAAACCCACGTTCATTAAGAATATCCAGAACAGTCATCACACAACCCCTTACTTATACGCATATTCAACCGCCCGGGTTTCCCGGATCACCGTCACCTTGATCTGGCCGGGAAATGTCAAGGTTTCCTCGATTTTCTTGGCAATATCCTTGCTCATCAGCGTCGCATCTTCATCGGAAATGTTTCCACCGTCAACAATCACCCGCAATTCACGACCGGCTTGAATCGCATAGGCGTTGGAGACGCCGTCAAATGAGTTGGCAATGCCTTCAAGTTCTTCGAGCCGCTTGATATAGTTTTCCAAGAGCTCTTTTCGGGCTCCAGGTCGCGCTCCGGAAAGGCTGTCGGCCGCCTGCACCAGCAAATCATACACCGATTCCGGGGCAATCTCCTCGTGGTGAGCGGCGATCGCATGCACAACCTTAGGCGATTCACCGCATTTTTTAGCCAGTCGGGCCCCAATCTCCGCATGCGATCCGTCAACCTCATGATCAATGGCTTTACCGATATCATGGAGTAAGCCCATGCGTTTGGCCAGTTTAACGTTTAAACCCAGCTCTGCTGCCATAGCTCCGCAAAGAAATCCGACCTCGATGGAGTGCTGAAGCATATTCTGTGCATAACTGGTACGGTATTTCAAGCGGCCCAAATATTTGATCAGTTCATTGCTTATCCCATGGACGCCTAAATCAAAAGCCGCCTGGTCTCCGGCTTCTTTTATGGTAGCCTCGACCTCATCGTTCACCTTTTGGACGATGTCTTCAATTCTCGCCGGATGTATCCGGCCGTCTTCGATTAAACGCGTCAAAGAGATTCGAGCGACCTCCCGTCGGACGGGGTTAAATCCGGACAGGATAACCGCCTCCGGTGTGTCATCAATAATCAAATCAATCCCCGTAGCTGCTTCCAATGCCCTGATATTTCGTCCCTCTCTCCCAATAATACGGCCTTTCATTTCATCGTCCGGCAGTTGAACAACCGAGACGGTCCGCTCCGCTACGAAATCCCCGGCATAGCGCTGAATAGCGGAGGCCATGATTTTTTTGGCCTCTTTGTCAGCGTTTTCCTTGGCCTCGGCGGTAATCCGTTTAATCAGTTTTGCCCCTTCATGGCGGGCCTCGTTCTCCATTGATTGCAGAAGCAGTTCCTTCGCACCTTCCGTGGTCATTCCTGAAATTTCCTCGAGTTGTTTTCGTTGCTGGTCGATTAAATCATTATATTTTTTTTCGACCCCTTGAATCTCGGACTCTTTTTTTTGAAGCTCCTTCTGCTTTCGTTCGGCTTCCTTTTCCTGGAGTTCGATTTGCTCGTTTTTCTTATCTAAGTTTTCCTCTTTTTGCTGCAGCCGTTTTTCCAGTTTTTTCAACTCTGATCGAGATTCCGCGGTTTCAGCATCAAAATCGTTCTTCATTTTAAAAAGGCGGTCTTTAGCTTCAAGCTGGGCCTCCTTGACCAATGAATCCGCCTTGCGTTCCGCTGAATCGATTATCATTGACGCTTTCTCTTCCGCGTCTTTAATTTTTTGGGCGGCAAACCGCTCCTTCAACATCTGGGAGCCCAAAAATCCCAGTACGCCACCCACCAGAAACATTAATATATATACACCCTCCATGGATCAACTCCCTTAGAATAAGTTTGATTGCTTTCTCGCAAACCCGCTGCTAGGCAGAGGGTTACAAAACCAAAACTGTGACACTATCGTGTCCTTTTATTTACTCCGCTTCGCGGATGATTAATTACTCTGTTTTCACGGTGTTCTATATCACAAAATAATTCGGAAGGTCAGCTCAACAGATGGTTGAAAAACGACTGCGCTCTCCATGACGTTTTTCAGCAGCCTGTTAAATAAAAATGCTAAATTGGCAAAAAACGATTGATGATGATGACCAATCAGAAAAGAAAAAAGAAGGGACTCAGCGGTTTCAGAATTGAAAAGGACCCCCGCCCGGCCGTGTTGAATTAACCTTGATCCAGATTCGACCAAGTGGGCGCCTTATAGCTTCTTTAGGCTTTTCTGCCACAGCAGAACATGCACACCGAAACCAGTGAAAGCTCCCGTTAAATACGTGTTGGGTCAAGGGACATCTTTCAATCACGTACCCGGCAGGGGCAAAATCCTTACATACTCAAATTAAGCACATTCACATCAGACGTCAAACTTTATACATACACGCGAAACAGGCAATCGAACTAATAATTAATTTTATCAAGTAGATCATCCAGTCTTAATGTCCGATCGGAAAAATTGGCAATAAGCTCTGAATGATTTGTTTTTAATTCAAAATACTGTTTGGTAATATTCAATGCGGCTGATACCAGTACTGCGAGTTTATTTGTTTTTAGCACATGACTGGGAAATTGCTCTGAAACGGCTTGAATTTCAGCACTCAAATAATCAGCAATCTCCTTCGGGTTAAAATGACCCTCATCTGCCCTGAATTGAAACGTTTCGCCTAAAAGTTCGATTTTTATCAGCTGTTCCACAAAAATCCATTGTAAGTTTGACTTTTTCGGCCTTTACCGGCCTGATGAATTGGCGCTTAACTCATTGAGTTTAGACAAAAGCCCATCAATTTTTGACCGAATCAATGCCTTTTGTTCAGAAAATGTATTTTCCGTTTCAGCCTTTGTTCTGAGTTCTTCCTCTAAAGTTTCGACTTTTTCGGCAAGCTCGGCATTTTTTGCTTCAAGCGTTTTGTACTGATCAACCAGCTTGCCAACTTTTTGTTCAATTTCATCAAATTGGAGCATCACATCATCGATATCCAATTTCCACCTCTTCTATTCTATTTCTATAATATTTCTAAAATTTCAAAGTCAAGCGTTTTTCATTTATCGTTTAACAGGGCTTCCAACTGTTTAAGTTCTTCAAGCGTATTAACGCCCAGCAACTCGGTATATTTTTCAGCCAACATCATGCCCACAGGCTCTTCCAATTGCGTTGCAATCTCTATGATATCAGTCAAATAAATTTCATTCTGGGCATTATCCGATTTTAACCGGGTAATCGCCTTTTCCAGGAAAAATCGACGGACACAATAAATTCCGGAATTAATGGTCGAGATACGTTTTTCAAGATCCGTTGCATCAGCATCTTCAACAATTCTAACCACCTTTCCCTTGCTGTCAGTCACCACACGGCCATACCCGCGGGGATCTTCAAGGTTTACCCCCAAAAGCGTTACCGTATATCGGCCGTTTAAATGGGTGTTGACCAGTGAAGTCAATGTTTGATCAGTGATTAACGGAACATCACCGCAAAGGATAACAACGTTTTCAATATGATGCGGCAAAGATGGCAGCGCGCATTGAACGGCATGGCCGGTCCCGAGTTGATTTTCTTGATAGGCAAAAAATACCTTCGCAGACTTTGAGACATGCCGCCTGACCGCATCAGCTTGATTCCCGATGACCACAACAATATCAGAACCAAAAACTTTTGCCGCGGTTTCAACAACATATAAAATTATTGGACGCCCGGCCAAAAGATGCAGCACCTTGGCTTTACTCGACTTCATCCGGGTCCCTTTGCCCGCTGCAAGAACGATTGCCGCTATGTTGTTATATTTAGCATTCATATTAAAAGGCGCACACAAAAAAAGGGCAAATCATTTACCCATGAGTTGCCCTTTAAATGGAATACACAAATAATGAATATGATTAACCACGTGCTGACTCAGCCAGCTTGATACGCTCCAAAGCTCGATACATAGCGGCTCGTGCACGCTCATAGTTAAGGTTTTCAGCCTTTTCCTGGGCCAAACGCTCTTGTGCGCGTTCAAGTGCAGCTTTTGCCCGATCAAGATCGATTTCACTGCGCCTTTCAGCAGCTTCGGCAAGAACTGTTACCCGGTCCGGCAGAGCTTCTGCAAAACCGCCACTGACAAATAGCTCTCGGTCTTTGCCGCTGGCATCTTTATAATGCAGGCGGCCAACTTTCAATGATGTCAAAAAGGGCGTATGTCCCCTAAGGACCCCAAATTCGCCCAAAGAACCGGGGGCCATTATGATCTGGGCATCTTCACTGACCACATATTTTTCAGGTGTTACCACCTCAAGTTTTAGATTTTCAGCCATCCGTCGTTTCCCTCAAATTAAGATTCAGCAGACATTTTTTTGGCTTTTTCCAACACTTCCTCAATTGTCCCGACCATATAGAATGACTGTTCCGGCAAATCGTCGTGTTTACCGTCACAGATTTCTTTGAACGCCCGTACCGTATCCTCGATTTTTACATATGCCCCCTTTAGGCCGGTAAAGGTTTCCGCCACATGGAACGGTTGAGACAGGAACCGCTGGATTTTCCGAGCCCTGGCAACCGTAATTTTATCTTCATCGGAAAGCTCTTCCATACCCAGAATGGCAATAATATCCTGCAACTCTTTATATTTCTGGAGAATCTGTTGAACCTCCCGGGCCACTTGGTAATGTTCTTCTCCAATATAGGCGGCATCGAGGATACGTGAGGTGGAGTCCAGGGGGTCAACTGCCGGATAAATGCCAAGCTCGGCAATCTGGCGGGAGAGAACAACCGTACCGTCCAAGTGGGCGAATGTGGTTGCAGGTGCCGGGTCAGTCAAGTCGTCGGCAGGCACATAAACACATTGAACGGCCGTAATCGAACCCTTGTCTGTAGATGTAATCCGTTCCTGAAGCTCGCCAAGATCCACGGCCAGAGTCGGTTGATAACCAACTGCAGAAGGCATGCGCCCAAGCAGGGAGGAGACCTCCTGACCGGCCTGTGTAAAGCGGAAAATATTGTCAATAAAAATCAAGACGTCCTGGCCTTCCTCATCCCGAAAGTATTCGGCTTCTGTCAAAGCGGAAAGCGCAACCCGGGAACGCGCACCGGGAGGCTCGGTCATCTGACCATAAACCAGCGAGGCTTTCGGAAGAACGCCTGATTCTTTCATTTCATGATAAAGATCGTTTCCTTCACGGGTTCGTTCCCCGACACCCGCAAAAACCGAAATACCACCATGTTCCATGGCGATATTGTTGATCATTTCCATCATAATAACGGTCTTGCCAACGCCGGCACCGCCAAAAAGACCCATCTTGCCTCCCCGTGGAAACGGAACCAGAAGATCAATAACCTTTACGCCGGTTTCCAGTACGTTAACAGATGTATCCTGTTCAGTAAATTTGGGTGCCGGACGATGAATCGGCATCATCTTCTCGCTGTCAACCGGTCCAAGACCATCAACCGGACGACCAACAACGTTTAAAACCCGACCCAATGAAGTTTCACCAACCGGCATCATGATCGGCTTGCCGGTATCCTTGACCGGAGCGCCGCGAACCAGACCATCTGTAACGTCCATTGCGATGGTTCGAACCACATTATCCCCCAGGTGCTGGGCAACCTCCACAACCAGGTTATCTTCCTCTTCGCTGATTACGGGATTGCTGATAAGAAGCGCGGTCAATAATTCAGGGAGTTTTCCCTGCTCGAACTCGACGTCGACAACAGGTCCCATCACCTGCGTAATTTTCCCGATGTTTTCTGCCATGGATAGACCTCCTCAAACTATATAAGGCATAATATTATTGTTTATCCTTTCAACGCTTCGGCACCGCCGACAATATCCATCAGCTCCATCGTAATCGCCGCCTGGCGGGCCTTATTATAGGCCAGGGTCAGGCTTTCGATCATATCGTCGCATGCCTTAGTCGCATTATCCATTGCCTTCATACGTGCCGCATGTTCACTTGTAGAAGTTTCAAGCAACGCATTGTACAACTGAATATATATGTTGCGGGGGAGCATTTCATTTAACAACTCATCCGGCGTGGGTTCAATGATATGCTCGGCCATGTATGGAGAATCTTCATCCGCCTCCGCTTTTTCACCGGATTGAAGCACCGGGATGGGCAACAACTGCTTAATCGCCGGTGGTTGACTGGCCATCCCTTTAAATTGGGCATACACTACGTGGACTTCGTGGTAGGATTCGTTTAAAAACCCGTCGATCAACTCCTGGCCCGCTGTGGATGCCACGTTGAATCCAAATTTGCCGCCGACAACATTCAAGTATTCCTTATCCCTCTGAAACTTGTTCTTGCGACACCAATCCCGGCCCTTTTTGCCAAAATTAGTAAAACTGACATTACGGCCCTGATTCAACTGTTCATTGGCGAATTCTTCTGCGGCTTCAATCAAGTGCGTATTGAAACCGCCGCATAGCCCGCGGTCTGATGTCATCAATACGATATGCGTATTATTTATCTCCTCGGCGGGCATTAGAAGCGGACTGGTCTCATCGCCGGCTTTATCTGCGATATTGCCCAGCACTTCGGCAAATTTTTCAGCATAGGGCCGAAATGATTCCATGGCGGATTGGGCGCCTTTCAATTTTGAAGACGCCACCATGTTCATGGCCCTCGTGATCTTCTTGGTCTTTTTGACACTCGTAATCTTTGCCAGGACTTCTTTTAACGATGCCATAGGTCTTTGCCCTTATCAGCTTTATTTTATTGTATCCTTAAATTCGTCACCATACTCGTTGAGCGCCTTTTGCATCATCGGATCAAGTTCATCGGTAATCTTTCGCTCTTCCCGGATAGACTTGAAAATATCCGGGTAGCGGGATTCAATAAACTGATAAAGGCCGGCCTCATATTTAGCCAAAACATCAAGGGGTAAATTGTCAAGATAACCGTTGGTCCCGGCGTAAATAATTGCCACCTGTTTTTCCAGCGGAAGCGGTTGATACTGCGGCTGCTTCAAAATTTCAACCAGCCGCTCGCCTCGCGTCAGCTGTCTCTGGGTCGATGCGTCAAGATCCGAACCAAATGCGGCAAAGGACTCAAGTTCACGGTACTGGGCCAAATCAAGGCGGAGTGTGCCCGCGACCTGCTTCATGGCTTTTTCCTGTGCAGCACCGCCAACGCGGGAGACTGATAACCCGACGTTAATCGCTGGACGGACACCGGCAAAGAAGAGACTGGGCTCAAGATAGATCTGGCCATCGGTAATTGAAATAACGTTTGTAGGGATATACGCGGAAACGTCGCCGGCTTGAGTTTCGATTATCGGAAGCGCAGTTAAGGAGCCGGCGCCGAGTTCGTCATTTAGTTTTGCAGCCCGCTCAAGCAGGCGGGAATGGTTGTAGAAAATATCCCCGGGATAGGCTTCACGACCGGGCGGACGTCGCATTAAAAGCGATACCTGGCGATAAGCGACCGCCTGCTTGGAGAGATCATCATATATAATCAGCGCATGCTTGCCGTTATCCCTGAAATATTCGCCCATGGCACATCCTGCATAGGGGGCAATATACTGTTGGGTGGCCGGGTCACTGGCGCAGGCGGCAACGACCGTTGTGTATTCCATTGCCCCGTATTTTTCAAGTACCGAGACGACCTGAGCGACGGTTGATTTTTTCTGACCGCATGCCACATAAATACAGTAAATATCGGTATCCTTTTGGGCCAGAATCGCATCCACAGCGACAGCCGTTTTTCCAATCTGGCGGTCGCCGATGATCAGCTCACGCTGCCCCCGCCCGACAGGCGTCATGGCATCGATAGCTTTCAAACCGGTATAACAGGGCTCATGTACGCTTTTTCGATCAATAACACCGGGCGCGACCCTTTCAATCCGGTACGTTTCAGCACCTTCAATCGGGCCCTTGCCATCGAGCGGCTCTCCAACGGCTGAAACAACACGGCCCAAAACCGCTTCGCCGACCGGGATCTCTGCAATACGACCGGTCCGTTTGACCGTGTCGCCCTCCTTGATCTCGAAGTCTTCGCCCATAATGGCGATACCCACATTATCTTCCTCAAGGTTAAGCGCCAGACCAAGAACACCGTTTGGGAACTCAACAAGTTCAAGCGCCTGAACTTTTTCAAGGCCATAAACGCGGGCAATACCATCACCTACCGAAAGAACGACTCCGGTCTCGCTCAGCTCAACTTTCTTGTCAAACTCCTGAATCTGATCTTTGATAATTTGGCTAATTTCTTCAGCTTTTATTTCCATTAGACCCTCTCACCCCTTTTTAATGATTCTCTCATATTTTCCAACTGCGTCTTTATACTTCCATCCAAAACAAGATCCCCGATTTTGGTAACAACTCCGCCAATAATGCCCGGATCCTGTTCGGCATCCAATACGACTTCTTTCCCGGTCATTTTTGAAATTGCATTCCGGATTTCTTCAAATTTTTCAGAGGATAATTCTTCTGCCGAAATCAGGTTGGCCCGGACAATCCCCTTTAACTCATCGGCCAGTTTATTATAATTGGTGGCAATCTGGCGAAGATAGGAAATCCGGCCCTTGTTAAACAGCAAGATCAAAAATGACCGCATCACATTTGAAATGTCGACAGCATCAAGCACAGCAACAAAAACCTTGCGTCGATTTTCAGTACTATACAGGGGGTTGGTAATCATTTGTTCAAGTTGTTCCTGTTGATCAAACAGCCCGATAAAGCCTTCAAACTCCTCCCGGTATGTTTCAGCCTGACCGTCTTCCTTGCCGATGAGCATCAAGGCTTTTGCATATCGTCTGGCAATCGCTGAACTTCTCACTTTTTCACCACCTCATTTAAATATTCGTCAATTAATTGGCTCTGGTCGTCTTTGGTAATACTTTTTTTCAGCTTGTCTTCAGCTTTTGCGATGGCCTTTTCTAAAACTTCGGTTTCAAGCTGTTTCTTTGCCTGGTTGAACTCATGCTCTATTGTCCGACGCGCCTGTTCTTCAAGCTTGGCAGCAGAAGATTCTGCTTCCTGCAATATTTTTTCACGGGCTGCTTCACCCTGCTTTTTATACTGTTCAATGATCTGCTCTTCTTCTTCGGTCAGCTTGGAAAGCCGCTCGTTGTATTCAGCCAACTTTTTTTCAGTGGCTTTCTTTTTTTCTTCCAGATCATCCAGGTGTTCCTGAATACCTTTAATGCGGCCGTTTAGGAATTGCGAGACGGGCTTTCGCAAAAGAAAAATCAGCAGGGCAAGCAATACGGCGAAATTCATCACGCGGTAGGTGTCGGTGGCTTGCCATCCGCCGCCACCGCCGCCGTGCTCACCACCGGTCGAGGCTAGAACGACAGCCGGCACACAAAGCAGCAGAAACGGCGAGAGACTAATGATATAAGGTTTTAATCTGCGCAGCATTATTTTCATTATCATTAAACCGCCCTCCCCAGAATTTTCCGGCTGATATCATCAGCAAATTTATCCACTTCCGCTTCCAAAGACTGCCGGGCTGTTTCTATGTCTGCGGCAATCTGATTTCGAATTTGAGCCAGATCCTGGCGGGCTTTTTCATTGATTTTCTCAATTTTTTCCTTTTCAAGCTTTTTGGCCGCTTCTTCAAAGGCCTCTTTTTCCTCCAGCCCCTTTTCCCTGGCCTCTTTAAGACCATCCTTGATTGCCTGATCCTTGTCTATCATATCCTGTTCAAAACTTTCGATGCCCGTCTCCAGACCCTCTACCTTTTCTTTACGCTGATTGATAATCCCCCGGATCGGCCGGTAAAGAACAAGATTCAACACCCCTATCAATACAATAAAGTTTATTATCTGAATGATGAGCGTCATATCAGGGATGACATTTACCATAGATTAACCCTCCGCAGTTTTCCAGGTCGTCTAAAATACCTACTAATTTATAACCTGTACACATCTTTAAATTTAAGCAAAAATGACTATCACCAATTTATTATATTTGTCAAAACTTTTTTGAAAAATTTTATTCGTCAGTCACCATTTTTCCCGATATCTATTAATACGGCGATCAGAAGAGACCGAAATCGAAAAAATCAGCAATTAAAGCATATAAATGAACGCGTCCGAAACAGAAGGATCAATCTTTCATGAATCGTCGCATGCTGACATTCATCAATAGTCCAACCCCAAGAAGGGCGGTTAGTATGGAAGATCCACCGTAGCTCATCAAGGGCAAAGGCATGCCAACAACGGGCATGATACCGATTACCATGCCGATATTGATAAATATCTGCCAAAAAAACATGGCTGTTATTCCGACAGACATAATGGCGCCAAACTTATCCCGACAATTATATGCCACGCTAAGACCGAAAACGATTAAAAACAGATATAGAAACAAAACCCCGAAGGAGCCAAGAAATCCCCATTCCTCCGCCAAAACGGAAAAAATAAAATCTGTATGCTGCTCCGGTAGAAATGAAAGCATCTTCTGCGTGCCGTTTAAATAGCCCTTGCCGAACAACATACCGGAGCCTACGGCAATCTTGGACTGCCGAATATGGTATCCGGCCCCCAACGGATCACGATTCGGAAAAATCAGCGTTAGAATACGCTCTTGCTGATAGGGTTCCATTAGGTTCCAGCCAACCGGGAGAACAACCAGAAAAACCAGAATAAAAAAAAGCAGGGTTTTTCTTTCAATTTTTGAAAAAAACGCCATGCTCGCGCCAATCAATACAATTGTCCCCGCAGTGCCAAGGTCCGGCTGAGCCGCAACAAGAAGGAAGGGGATGCCGGTTAACACCATGGGCAAAATCAAGTCCTGCAGATTGAGGCCGGTTGCTTTGGCCCTGTTGGAAAAATATTTGGCAAGAATAATAATCACGCCAAGTTTTACCGGTTCAGAGGGCTGTATGCTTACGGGGCCGATGGCCAGCCACCGGGTTGACCCGCCTGCTTCCTTGCCAAAAATATGGACGAAGATCAGCGATAAAATACATAATGTATAGATAAGCAGGGACCACTTATCCAAATACTTATAATTAAAAACAAAGGATAGGATCATGAAAAAAAAACCGGCGAACAGCCATATCATCTGTTTATAATAGAGGATACAACGGATACCGCCGGTGTTGACTGCACTGTAAAGCAGCATCAAACCGATACCGGCAATCATCAATGTGATGGCCAGCAGCCCCCAATCAAAATACTGCACGAGTCGTCGGTCAAACATATGGAGTATAAACGGTTCGAAAAATGGTTTCAGTTAATCAATCGATTTTGGATCATAAAACCATCACAGAATAATGACTTTATCCATGCGGGTATTGAATTAACCCAATCGTGTGGATAATGCAAGTTTTTACCATTCGGCATTCGCCGCATTTTTCCCGAAAACCCTCAATGTCGCATTCCTACCTCCCCGACCTTGGACTGCTTGGAAGTATTCGCCCCGGACCGCCGCCCGGGACCGAGCTTAAAAGTAACTTTTGTGATAGGTTAAAGGCACTGAGGGAGAATCGAAATTTCAAATCTCAAATCTCAAAAAACAAACAATGCCCAAATTCCAATGACCAAAATTCAAAACAACGGGGCTTTCGACAAAAGAGGGGTTGTTTTAAAAATTGGGATTTGATTTTTGGAATTTGTTTGAAATTTGAATATTGTAATTTGGGATTTAACCATGAACCCTGAACCTTACACCTTATACCCTATACCTTAAACCGGTAAGTTACTTAGAAGTTCATTTTTATATGGGTTAGATATCAAAACTTGTGATAAAATATTTCCATTTGATAGTTTAACATAACTACACTATTGTCTTCAGTAAACACACGGCTAAAGGCCATGGGGAGGGATAATGGCAGGCACAGTATTTTTCATGGATTTCACGGCTTCTTATAAGGACAATCTGGTAAGCAAGCTGAAACGGCTGATTGATGCGGCCGGTTTAAGGGAACGGATCAAGAAAAGGGATCTTGTGGCACTCAAACTGCATTTCGGCGAACTCGGGAATACAGCGTTTATCCGGCCGATTTATATAAGGCACATCGTCGATACCGTCAAAGCCGCCGGCGCGATGCCTTTTCTAACGGACGCCAATACGCTCTATGCCGGATCCAGGGGCAACACAGTGGATCACCTGAAAACCGCCATTGAAAATGGGTTCGCCTATTCAGTAGTAGGCGCCCCCCTTGTAATAGCAGACGGTCTTCGGGGCAAATCGGAGACAAGTGTTACCATCAATCAAAAAAATTGCAAGGAAGTATATATCGCAACTGACATTATTGAGGCTGATGCGCTGATATCGATAGCCCATTTTAAAGGCCATGAGCTTACGGGATTTGGCGGTGCCATAAAAAATGTGGGCATGGGATGTGCGTCAAGACGGGGAAAAATGGACCAGCATTCAGATGTTGCGCCGAAGATTAAAAAGAAAAGATGTATAGGGTGCGGGGAATGCGCACGGCATTGTGCCCAGGAGGCCATATATTTTGTTGAAGAAAAGGCCCATATTGATCCTGAAAAATGTGTGGGGTGCGGGGAGTGTATTCTGGTATGTGAACAGGGCGCGGTTCAAATTCAGTGGAATCAGTCAATCCCCAGGTTCCTCGAATATATGGTTGAATATACGTCCGGGGTGTTAAAAAATAAAAACGGAAAAAGCCTTTTTATCAATTTCATCAATCATGTATCACCCGCCTGCGACTGTCCTCCTTACAACGACGCCCCGTTTGTAAGGGATATAGGTATCGCCGCCTCAACAGATCCGGTAGCACTTGATCAGGCATGTGTCGATCTGATCAATAATGAGGCCGCACTCCCGGGTTCCTGCCTTAATCATAATCAAGGGGCCGGAGAGGATAAATTCAAGGGGCTCTACCCGAAAGTGGACTGGCCGATTCAACTCGAATATGCGGAAGAGGTCGGTTTGGGGACAAGGGCCTACGAGCTTGTTCGGATTTAGCTTTCCGTTTCCCAATGAATGGCCGGACACACGATGCGTCCGGCCATCACCCAAAAGATGTTTGGTTTCGATTTATTCTGTTTTTTCAGCCGTATTTTTAAACGCCGTTTTCGGCATAAAGCAAAATGGGCATTGTTCGGGCGGCGCTTCTCCATAATGCACATAACCGCACATTCGGCATCTCCAGGCAGTTGTTTCCGGACTATCCGACTGATTCACCGTTTCCGGTTCTTTATCGAAATGCAGCGGCAGGTCCTCCAAATGGGGCATTACCGGGTTGTAGGAATTCATCGCATAACCGGAAACAATCATCCGTTGAATTTCGCTGGTACCCTCATAAATACGGAAAAGCCGAATATCCCGAAGTAGTTTCTCAACAGGAAACATCTTGGTGTAACCATAGCCGCCAAATATCTGAAGGGCCTCATTAGCGACCTCAAGCGCTGTCTCCGACGCATAAAATTTGGCGATCGAGGCGTTGATGGTGGGATCGATGCCGTTGTCAGCCTCCCAAGCGGCTTTCCAAGTCAATAAGCGGGAAGTTTCAACCTTCTGGTACATCTCGGCTATTTTAAACTGAAGCCCTTGAAAATTGGCGATCTTCGTGCCAAAGGCCCGGCGTTTTTTAACGTAATCAATGGCATATTCCATTGCAGAACGGGCCGCCCCCACGGAGAAAGCCCCGATGGCCGGCCGTGTGCGGGAAAACGTCTTCATGGCAAGATAAAAGCCTTGTCCGGGCTCTGCAAGAACATTTTCCTTTGGCACACGGACATTGTCAAAATGAATCCCCACCGTGTTGGAACACCTCTGGCCCATTTTCGGTATGGTTTTGCCGACGCTGACACCATCCCAGTCGCGCTCCACCAGAAACGCACAAATCCCCTTGTGCTGGGATTCGGGATCCGTAGTGGCAAATATAGAATAATAGTCCGCTATCCCGCCGTTTGTCACCCAGTATTTGGTGCCGTTCAGAATATAATCCTCCCCGTCCGGCGTGGCCTTGCAACGTATACCAGAGACATCGGAGCCCATAAAGGGTTCGGATGTGGCAAAACTCATCAGTTTAAATTCATTGGCAATCCGGGAAAGATATTTTTCTTTTAGCGGTTCTTTATCGGACAGAATCAAGGGCTCCATGCCAAGCGAGTTGTCAAAAACCGAAGTGGCAATGCCCGGACAGGCGGCCGCAATTTCCTCCGTGACGATCACCCCCTCAATCGCACCATAGCCTTTGCCGCCATATTTTTTTGGAATATCTGTACTGGAAATGCCCTGTTCATAGGCCGCCCGCAGCACTTCTAATGGAACTTCATCAACCTCATCGTAATACGCTGCAACCGGCAACACGTGTTCAAGTGCGAATTTGCGGGCTTTTTGCTGCAATTCCATCTGTTCATCGGTTAACCGAAAATCTAGCATGCTCTCCTCCTGACCCGAATGAGTGGTTATGTTAATTTTAATGGCAAACCGCTACTTCCTCTCGTTCGCACCCTGCTGTTTTTTCACTTTCGCCCATTGATCCCGCAGGGTGACAATCCGGTTAAACACTGAATGATCGGAAGTTGAATATTTTACATCTTTGCAGAAATAGCCGAGCCGTTCAAACTGGCACTGCTTTCCGATCTCAAGATCCGCAAGTGCAGGCTCCAGCTTAGCGCCGTGGAGGATTTCAAGGGAATCCTTATTTAAAACGGCTTTAAAATCCTCGGCGCTTACCGGTTCCTCAACCGTAAAGAGGTCGTTGTAAAGCCTAACCTCCGCATCAATCGCGTGGGTGGCCGATACCCAATGAAGGGTGGACTTTACTTTTCGCCCGTCCGGTGAGTCCCCGCCCCGGGTTTGGGGGTCATAGGTGCATCGAAGCTCCACCACTTCGCCCTGCTCGTCCTTGATGAAATCCGTGCAGGTTATGAAATAGGCATACCTGAGCCTGACTTCGCGGCCCGGCGCTAACCGGAAAAATTTTTTCGGAGGGGTCTCCATAAAATCGTCTTTTTCAATATAGAATTCGCGCGAGAAAGGAATATTGCGCGTGCCCATGCTCTGGTCCTCCGGATTGTTGATCGCCTCAAGGGTCTCAACCTTATCGGCCGGATAGTTTTCTATAACCACCTTTAACGGCCGCAAAACACCCATGAAACGCGGCGCACGTTTGTTCAGATCCTCCCGAATACAGTGCTCAAGCAATGCCAGATCGACCATGCTGTCTCGTTTGGCAACACCGATTCGCTCGCAAAAATTCCGTATGGCTTCAGGCGTATAGCCGCGCCGCCGGAAACCGGAAATGGTTGGCATTCGGGGATCATTCCAGCCGTCTACATAGCCGCCTTCGACCAGTTCAATCAGCTTACGCTTGCTTAGAATGGTATAGGAAAGATTCAACCGGGCGAACTCAATCTGCCTGGGATGATAAATATCCAGCGTATCCAGTATCCAGTCATAGAGTTCCCGGTTATTTTCGAATTCAAGGGTGCAGATCGAATGGGTGATACGTTCAATCGAGTCAGACAAGCAATGGGCAAAATCATACATTGGATAGATGCACCATTTGTCACCGGTTCGATGATGAGGCCGCTTACGTATCCGATATAAAGTTGGGTCGCGCATAATAATATTGGGGGCAGCCATATCAATCTTTGCCCTTAGCACGCATTCGCCCTCATCGAATTTGCCGGCAGCCATTTTTTGAAACAGTTCCAAATTCTCTTCAACCGTTCGATGCCGGTATGGACTTTCCTTGCCCGGTTCCGTTAGGGTTCCACGGTAACTCCGGATTTCCTCGGGCGTTAAACTGTCAACATAGGCTTTACCAGTTTTGATCAGGTCAATGGCATAGTCATAAAACCTGTCAAAATAATCGGATGCAAAATAAAGATGTACATCCCAGTCAAAGCCCAACCATTTGACATCCTCTTTTATAGAATCCACGTAGCTAACATTTTCCTTCAACGGATTGGTATCATCAAACCGAAGATGGCAGGTACCGCCAAACTCCTCTGCAAAACCAAAATTGAGGCAGATGGATTTGGCATGTCCGATATGAAGGTATCCATTGGGTTCCGGCGGAAAACGGGTCACCACGCGTCCTTCATACCTGCCGCTCTCTAAATCCGCCTGAATAACCTGACGAATAAAGTTTGATGGCACTGAAGCTTCAGGTTTCATCGTATCTTTCGAATCAACTGGCATATTAATATTACTCCTTGCTGATTGTCGTATCCGTATTCTCCAGATAATGCCTCATTAGTTTTCCGGCAATGGGTCCGGCACCGCTTGATCCATGTTCTCCATGTTCAACCAATACGGATATGGCAATTTTAGGGTTATTTGAGGGAGCATAGCCGATAAACCAGGCATGGGGTTTATAACGGGCATCCATGTCCTCAGAACGCTCCTCTCCTCTTTTACGGCTGATAATTTGCGCCGTTCCGGTCTTTCCGCTGATCTCAACAGATTTGTCACGGACATGCCAATAGGCTGTGCCGTGCCGGGCATTCACCGCGTGCCATAAACCCTTCTGGATAATCTTCAGGGTTCTCTTACCGGCTGGCAGTCGACCATTGATGACCGCCCTAGCGCTTTTAACCCGCTTGCCTTCAACCGTTTCAATTTTGTTTAGAATGGTCGGCTGATACCGGATCCCCCCGTTTGCTATAGCAGAAATCAAAACGGCCATCTGGAGAGGGGTGACTAAATTATAGCCTTGGCCGATGGCAATCGACAGCGTCTCCCCCCCCTGCCATGGGGTACCGTAACGCCTCAGCTTCCATTCCGCCGTCGGGATCAACCCATCGGCCTCCCGGTCCAATTGAATGCCTGTGGGAGATCCAAGCCCAGAGGCATGCGCGTATTTGGCTATCGTATCAACATCAAGGCGTTTTCCCATATGGTAAAAATATACATCACAGGATTGTGAAAGCGCCTGCACCATATTAAGGTTCCCGTGACCGATCTCTTTCCAGCAATGATATAGCCGGTTACCATATTTATAATGCCCCGGACAATAAATCTCTTCATCTAAACTAACGGCATTCTCCTCTATTGCAGCCATGGCCGTAATGATTTTATAAGTGGAGGCCGGGGGGTATTCACCCTGTAAAGCCTTATTCATCATCGGCTGATCCGGGTTCCCGGACAAAGACTGCCATTCTTTTTTGCTCATGCCGTCAACAAAATGGTTTGGATTGAATGCGGGGCTGCTGGCCATTGCAAGGATTTCACCGGAATTGGGATTCATGGCGACAACCGCGCCGACCTTTTCGCCAAGAAGCGTTTCAGCCATTCGTTGAAGCTCATAATCAATGGTCAAATAGATGTTATGCCCTGGATCAGGTGACACTTCGTCAAGCACATCAACGACCTGGCCGCCGGCATTCATCTGGACGATACGGCCGCCGGATTCTCCGGCCAGATAATCCTCAAATGCCTTTTCAACGCCAAAGCGGCCGACATAACCCCCCTTCTGCCTGTTTTTGAAATGACTGTCCCGGATTTCCCTTGGGTTCAGTTCGCCCAAATATCCCAGCAGATGAGACGCCAACGACGGATATATATAATGTCGCCTGGCCCTTGTTTCAATGCTTATACCGGGCAGCTCAAATCGGTGTGCGACCACGATAGCCATGGTATCCCGATCAATATCTTCCTGGATCAATACCGGCTCATAACCGCCGCGGCACCCTTTCTCAAGTTTATTCATAATATCTTTCGGTTCAAACTCCAGGTAGGTACAAATTTTTTTTACCGTCGCATCCAATGGTTCGGCGTCTTTTTCGATCATTTGAAGGTTAAACGACGGGCGATTTTCAACCAGCAAATGGCCGTTACGGTCATATATCAATCCACGGAAGGGTTTTATTCGTTCCCTCCGAATACAGTTGTTTTCGGAGATTTCATAATAGTATTCTCCGTTGATAATCTGCATGTAGATCAGCCGAAGCCCAAGAATAAGAAATGCGGCCAACATGCAGCACATAAGTCCGAAAAGCCGATTTCGATACCATTCGGTGTCAACGCGTTGAAGGTATTTTTGGGTGCGGCCTTGGGAAGTCATAAGCTGGATTTCGGTCTATAATCTTTTATTGACGGCGCAAATGGTCTACCCCGGCAAATAAGGCCGCCAGCAGACGATAAACCGTCGAGGCAGTTAAAAAAACCCAGATCAGTTGAACGATTAATGTTTGAAAAGCTTTGGCATAAAAATGCAGCGTCATTTCCGAAAATATTAACAGGAAATTGAAGATCAGGGCTTCAATAACGACACCGACAGCCGTGCAGATAGTAAACAATACGGTTTCCTTGGCGTGGAAATAGGCCGTAACATTGTGAAACATAAGAAAAACAAGCATGAAGGTCGCCATATAAACACCGTTCGGCGCCCCGGAAATCATATCCATAATAAATCCGAGAATCAGTATCACTGACAGGCTGGCTGAAAATCCCCGAAAAAGGCTGAAATAGACTACGAACGGAATTAAAATATCATAAAAGGGGATAATATCCGGCAGCTTGGAGAGGACCGCCGTCTGGAATCCTATCAGAACGATACCAAAAATCAGGGAAAAGGCATACCGCATTATTTTTCAGCGATTTCATAATCCGACGGATTTAAGAGCACCATAACTTCTTCCAGCGTCTTGAAATCAACAAACGGCGTAATTTCGATATTTTGAAATAGCCCGGAGTTCCGGCGGATTACCTTTGACACGTGTCCTATCCGGAATCCTTTAGGATATATACGATCCAAACCGGAAGACATGACAATGTCATCTACTTTGACATCTTTTTTTCTCAGGGTATAGTCGAACCGGCATTTTCCATTATCCGAACCTTTGGCAATACCCCGCGCCCGGCTCCGTTGAATCATCGCATCTACTGCGCTGTTCCTGTCAATGATCAAGATAACCGTTGCATGTTCGCCTGCAGCATGCAGAACATGACCAACAATCCCCTTGGCAGTCAGCACCGGATCAAATGGACGAATGCCGTCATTTGATCCTTTGTTTATCACGACGGTCCGATACCATGGGGAAGGCTCCCTGGCAATAACTTCCGCCGCCAGGTATTCATAGGGGCTCTGCTGCTTAAGCCGGACCAGTTCGCGAAGCCTCTTGTTTGCGATTTCCAACTCCCGGCATTGATGGTTTCCTCTTTTGGCAAGTTCGAGCTTTTCCTTCAGCCGGTCATTTTCATAGCCCACCGATACCAGAAAAAAGTAATGCTCCCACAAGTCGTCAACAAATCGAATGGTTGTGCAAAAAACATCCTGGACCGGGGCGACAAAAAAAATCGCCGCCCGGGCGGCGGCTTCATACACAGAGGACTTGCGAATAATATCAATGGAAAAAACGATACCATTAAGGGCGATTAGAATCGTCGCACCGGCAACGATCATCGTTTTTTTCGAAAACATGAATCAGTCGATAACTACCTGTTTAAGAATTTCTATACTGTTTAAGGTTTTTCCGGAACCTAAAGCCACGGTAGACAGCGGATCATCGGTCACGGTAATCGGCAATCCGGTTTCTTCACGCAGCAGCTTGTCAAGATTTTTCAGGCAGGCGCCGCCACCGGTCAATACAATTCCCCGATCCACAATATCGGCGGCCAGCTCCGGCGGTGTCTGCTCAAGCGCGATTTTTGTGGTTTCAACGATGGCGTCTATTTGCTCGGAGATCGCCACCCGGATCTCCTCAGAATCAATGGCAAGGATCTTGGGAATGCCTGAGACCAGATCCCGGCCCTTGACCTCAATGGTTTCGTAGTTTTCGGAATCCGGATAGGCATTGCCAATGGTTGTCTTGATGATTTCAGCGGTTCGCTCACCGATTAAAAGGTTATACTTCCGCTTGACATACTGCATGATGGCTGCATCCATTTTATCCCCGGCAACACGGATGGAGCGGCTGTAGACAATCCCCGCCAGGGAGATAACAGCGACCTCGGTGGTCCCGCCACCGATATCCACCACCATATTACATGTCGGCTCCGTAATCGGCAGCCCTGCCCCGATAGCCGCCGCCATTGGTTCCTCGATTAAAAAAACTTCCCTGGCCCCTGCGGACTCTGAAGCTTCTTTGACAGCGCGCTTTTCAACCGGTGTAATGCCGGTGGGAACGGCAATAACAATACGGGGCCTGACAAATGATCGCCGGTTGTGAACCTTACGGATAAAATGGCGAAGCATGGCCTCGGTAACATCAAAATCAGCGATCACCCCGTCGTGCATGGGACGAATGGCGACAATATTGCCGGGTGTGCGGCCAAGCATGTTCTTAGCTTCAAGGCCAACAGCCAATACACGGTTTTTCATCCGGTTGTCCGTGCGCACGGCGACCACTGAGGGCTCGCTTAGAACGATTCCTTTCCCACGTACATAAACCAGTGTGTTGGCCGTACCCAAATCGACCGCCAGATCATTCGAAAAAATCCCCAGCAATGCGTCAAGAAACACCGTCTCGCCTCCTTTTCCTCTCCACTGCAATAACCGTTTTTCGCCCGGAATTAACTCTTATGGCTAACAGAAAAGAAATTTGATAGCAAGCACAAATAGGTTGAGTTAAAGACATTGGCCCATAACGGCATTATGCAGAACCGGGCGGAACTCCTTGATGGCCTCGTTCTCCCGACTGGTATGAATCCGATTGGTCAGCAGAACGATAATAATGGAGTGATCCAACGCCATCCAGAATGATGTGCCTGTGAAACCGAGGTGACCTATAGTCATATCCCTATTGAAAAACGTGCCGGCGCTTGAACCATTTGCAGATGGCATATCAAACCCCAAAGCCCTTTCATAGCCCGGATGGCGACAAAAGAATTGGCGCAACAGCTCCCGTGGAAATATGCCTCCATCATTGTGAAATCCCTTTAACAGAAGAAAAAGCAAGTCATAAACCGCTTTGGCGGTTCCAAAAAGTCCGGCATGACCAGAAATCCCCCCGAGCACATACGCGTTCTCATCATGAACATAACCTTCCACCAGCTGGTTACGCCATGGGCAATATTCAGTAGCGGCAAAATCCTTGTCTGAAGGGGGCTGTTGAGTATCGATAAAAAATAAATCCAGAATCCCAGCGGGCTGATAGATTTTTTGGATGACAAACGTATCCAGACGGCATCCCGCGATTTTTTCCATCAAAAGGGCAAGCTGCATAAAGCCAAGGTCACTGTAAACCGTTTTTTCGCCCGGCGGATGAATCAGCGGTTCATTCAGCAGCAGCATTTGCAACTGATGTTTTCGATCCGGTAAGGGGTATCGGCTTAATTCCTTGAAATACGGTTTGTAGGCCGGGAACCCGGAAATATGCGCCAACAACTGGTCAATCCGGATGGCGGCTTTATCAGAGCCGATGGTTTCCGGTATAATCTGGTCAATCGGTTGATTGAGGAAAAGCTTTTTCTCTTGCACCAGCTTGATGACCGCAAGCGTGGTAGCCAACGGTTTTGTAAAGGAGGCCAGATCAAATACCGTATTGATCGTCATTTTCCGGCCGCTTATGGTATTGGCCTGTCCATAGGCTTCAAAAAAATGGATGTCTCCGGCCCGGGCAACAAGTAAAACGCCGCCGGGGAATACACCATCGGCGAGGCCCTGTTTCATGAGGGCATCTACTTTATCCATACCTTATACCCTAAACCCTGTACCCTATACCTTACACCTTGTACCTTAAACCTTGTACCTTAAACCTTGCACCTTTTATACCTTATACCGTACCGTAGATTACGTGTCAGCGAAAAAACCGGGCTGATAGGTCAATATGCCTTGATCCGCATCAAGCGTTGCTTCAACACCCATTGGGATCATTATGTTGCTCGGACCATGCCCGACTGGAAGTCCGGCAAGTATGGGGATCGACTGACCAGAAAAAATATTCTCCACAATGGTAATAATATCCGCCGGGTTACCACAATCGCGAAAATTCCCCATCATCACCCCGTTGATTTGGGAAAAACTACCGGCCAATTTCATTTGGGTAAGCATTCTGTCAATACGATACGGGGCTTCTCCGATATCCTCAATAAGTAAGAGGCCGCCTGAAAAATCGGGTTCAAATGGGGTGCCCATCAAATGGGACAATGTGGCGAGGTTGCCGCCTGTTACCCTCCCCGAGGCACGACCCGGGCGGACGACCCGGCATGGATCCGCTTTTATCCGCCAGCCATCGGCCGAATCAAAAATTTTCAAGGCTGAATGGCGGGTAGCTGCATCTGCCTCGGCAAAGGATATAATCAACGGTCCATGGAAAACCGGCATATGACATCGTTCATTCAGGACTGTCAAAAGGGCGGTAATATCGCTTGAACCCACAAACGGCTTGGGATTGGCACAGACTGTTGGATAGTCGATTAATGGCAGGATCCGGAGCGTTCCATAGCCGCCCCTGGCCGACCAGATCGCATGAATACCCGGATCGGCAAACATTTGATTGATCAGGCGGGCCCGTTGGTCATCAGGCCCGGCCAGATAACCGTCTCTCTGAAAAACCGCTTCCGATACGAAGATCCTGAAGCCCCTTTCTTCCAAAAATTTAATGCCGGATTCGAATTTGACTTTTTCAAAAGGGCTGGCCGGAGCGACAATACCAATGGTATCGCCGGGACGAATCGGTTTTAAAGGGACCATTTAATTAGTCGGTAAAGATAAATGCTCAAGCACATAATTAGCCAGGTCGGTTTTGGCGTCTTGATCCATTTCAAGAAAAGAAACACCGATATCGTATCGGTTGGTGTCAACTATTTCAACCCAGACGACGCTGCCGATGATAACTAAAGACTCGTTGGGCACTGGCAGTGGAATCATCAGCTGGAGTTTGGTGCCGATTTCAAAAAATTCATCACTCTCAAAAAGAATGCCGGATCTACTGAGATTTTTACCCTTCGCCTGCATTTCAAACAAATAGTCATCAAAGCCGATCTTTCGAACGTATATGGTTTCAAAAAAATCAATCCTAATATAGTGCCGCTTACTATGAGAGTATTCGACGACCTTGTTTTTGCCGGCTAATTTCGCCTGGTACATGGCACTATCCGCGCATTTAAGCAAAGCTGAAACATTATCCGCATCAATCGGGAAATTAGATATTCCACCGCTGATTGTGGTTACTATTTTCCGGGTGTCGTATTCAAGCACAAGCCCGGCAATCTTTTTCCGCATCCGCTCGGCGATTAAAAGCGCATCCACTTTGCCGGTCTGAGGAAGAACGACGATAATCTCCTCCCCGCCGTACCTGGCGGCTGAATCTTCTGTACGGATTTCAGATTTAATAATTCGGCTGACATTTTTTAAGACCATATCCCCCGCCAAATGGCCAAACACATCATTTATGCGCTTAAAATCATCCAGATCAAAGAATATAAGGCTTAATTCGTTATCATAGCGCTTGGCCCGGGCGAGTTCCTGCGATAATAACTCATCCAGGCTGTTTCGGGTATGGAGTCCGGTCAGGCTGTCATATTTTAAAGACCTGAGTTTGTCTTCAAAAACATGTATATCAATAAATACCGGGTTTTCAATGGACCTGTCGACGGCACAGAAATAATCGCATATAGCGGTGCGCAAATTTACTGGCCGACCCATCATTTGCGTTAGAAACCGGCGATGATCGATTATTGAGCGCCAATAGTCATGGGCCGTTTGAGAGGAAAGATCAAGATGGGTCAGGACATTAAAAAAAATGGAATACGTTGCTTCACCGCCATCAGCCGAAATTTTTTCTATTTCCCTGATGAACTTATCATCATCAGCGGAATAATTATAGATGCAATTTAAAACGGCTTCGCGAATCGGTTCCATTGCTCAACTTTCACGAACATTGACGGCTTGGTAAAAAACGATACAGGCTATTTTTGCTAAACAATGTCCATCAATTAAAATAGGGTTTCGAAACGTTTAAATCGTCATTGTAGGTAACGAAGTATACAGAAAAAGTCAAGTAAGATGGCTTCGTAAAAAGTCCAATATCTGTGTTGCGCTGCATCCCTCGGAATTTCACGTACAGCTAAGTACGCTGCATTCCTCGGGATTTGCGACGCCCTCTGATCTTAAATGGGGCTTGAACTTTTTTCTTTGCCATTTCAAAATCCACTTTTTACGAGACTGTCAAGTAAGATAATATCTAAATTTGACTTTCCATGAAGTCATAAAAACTACAGGATCGAAGAGAATAAAGTATTTATTCTCATGAATCTTTCTGCACCCTGTTTTCAAGGGATGCTTTAATAAATTCTCTGAACAGGGGATGAGATGTCATGGGACGAGATTTGAATTCGGGATGAAACTGGCATCCCAGAAACCATGGGTGGTCTTTGAGTTCAATGATCTCCACCAAATCCCCTTTTGGCGAAAGGCCACTAAAAACGAATCCCTTTTCCTCAAGGGCTTTCATGAACTCATTGTTAAATTCATAACGGTGACGATGTCTTTCGGAAATTTTCTCAGCCTGATATGCTTTGTAGGCATAGGATTCTTTTAACGGCAAATGGCAGGGATATGCACCCAATCGCATGGTAGCGCCTTTATCCGAGTTTACATCCCGCTTTTGAACACTCTGGGTCTTTTCATCAAACCATTCCCGCATGAGATAGATTACCGGGAATTCTGTATTCTCATCAAATTCCGAGCTGTGGGCGGTCTTGAAGCCGGCCACGTTGCGGGCAAATTCAACGACTGCCAGCTGCATTCCCAGACATATACCAAAATAAGGAACCTTGTTCTCCCTGGCGTATTGGATCGCCAGGATTTTTCCTTCAACCCCGCGCGCTCCAAAACCGCCGGGGACTAAAATGCCGTCAGCTCCTAAAAGCGCTTCGGCGACATTTTCCTTGGTAAGCGTGCTCGAATCGATAAAATGGAGCTCCACTTTAGCATCATTGTAAACACCCGCATGAAATAATGCCTCGTTAAGGCTCTTATAGGATTCAGTTAAATCCGTATATTTCCCTACCACGGCAATGCGCACCTGGTGCTTCAAATTGTTTATCTGCTTCATCAGATGATGCCACATCTCAAGCCGAGGGGAGCCGGTCCAAATATTTAAATACTCCAGAATCTTGTCATCAAGCTTTTCCTGATTATACACCAATGGCACTTCATAGATACAATCGACGTCTTTTGCGGTGATAACCGCGTCATGGCTCACATTACAAAAAAGTGCGATCTTTGCCTTGATTTCTTTTGAAAGAAAACGGTCCGTGCGGCACAGGATAATATCCGGCTGGATACCGATGCTTCTCAGCTCCTTTACGCTATGCTGGGTCGGTTTTGTTTTGACCTCGCCGGCGGTGGGGATATAAGGCACAAAAGTGAGAAGAACGTATAGCACATTCTCCTCGCCCACGTCGAATCGAAACTGCCGGATGGCCTCAAGAAACGGCAGACTTTCAATATCCCCGATAGTGCCCCCTATTTCAACGATAACAACATCAACACCCTGGGCGGTCTGCAAAATGTTCTGTTTAATTTCATCGGTAATATGCGGGATAACCTGCACGGTTCCCCCCAGATAGTCGCCCCGACGCTCCTTCTGAATGACCGAATCGTATATTTTGCCGGTGGTAAAATTATGGTCAGCGCCCAACCGGACGTTCACGAATCGCTCGTAATGGCCCAAATCCAAGTCGGTCTCGGTGCCATCATCCGTAACGTACACCTCCCCGTGCTGAAAGGGATTCATGGTCCCCGGGTCTACATTAATATAGGGATCCAGTTTAAGCAGCGTAATCGTCAATCCCCTTGATTCCAGCAATGCGCCGATGGCAGCAGAGGCCAGGCCCTTACCGAGTGAAGAGAGCACCCCGCCAGTGACAAAAATGAATTTGGGTTTGCCTGCCATAAGGATACCTTAAATAGATTTAATGTTAATAAAGCCTGCGCCCTGATTCGTCCTTTGATTTATAGACAGCCTATGGATTCTATCCGGCTATTACGGCTCAAAAATTTTACGAAATTCTTCTATCTGTTGATCGATATCGTTTTCCGAGCCAGGCTGCTCCCCTTCCGGAACAGGCGCTGCATAAACAGCCTTCAAATGGTCGATGTTAAAAAAATCATCTGAAAATACGGGATATAAATTGATTGCGTTGACGTCAATCCTGCGAATCAAGCCTTCGCCCTTAAATACTTCGATGACCCGCGGATACCAGCTATTCCCCGATTGCTGCCAGTTTTCATAGTGAAATTCAATTTTATCCAAACCAGCGGCTGCATTGTCCGGTTGGTAGATCCATCGCATCGGCATAAAACTGCTTTTTTCGATCCATAGCTGAGGACTGGATTCATCCGGGTAGTGGGCGCCGATGACATATGCAATTTTTTCTTTCCACCGGCCATAGCTCGACATTGAAACATTCACACCCAAATACCTCAGGTGATCAGCCAGGGCCTTTCTGCGGCGAAAACAGAACAAATCCTTATAGTGGGATAAATCCTCACTGGTTTGAGAAACAATTTTACCATCGACTATCGTAAGGGTTTCATCACCAGCAACCAAATAGAGCCTGTGGCGATTCTCGGTCTTGATCTCGGAACGAAAACTCCCCGGGGTTTCATAGCAGATGGTCTGCTTGATCTCCATTCTGCCGGCGTCGAACCGCTCGTCAAAAACGGTCAAGGTCTGCTCGATTCGCATCCGGCTCGGCGGATTCACATGCTCAAGCATAAATTCAAGAATATGCCGGCCGTCCAGAACATATCCGAAGACAGACCCTGCCGACGCCCCTGACATAATCATGAGGGCCATCAGACAAAGCAGGGCCCTTCTTGTAACCATATTTTTAAAATTTAATCTTGACAATCTCGTAAAAAGTCAGTTTATGGATGGCAAAGTAAAAAGTTCAAGCCCCATTTGAGATCAGGGGGCGTCGCAAATCCCGAGGAATGCAGCGTACTTAGCTGTACGTGAAATTCCGAGGGATGCAGCGCAACACAGATATTGGACTTTTTACGAAGCCATCAATCTTGTCAGTGTATCCGGCATTACACCCGAGTCCAACCGGAGAGCTAATCAGAAAGGGCGTATACGTTATCAGACATACGGGCGCATTCTCCCAGTTCCTGCTCAATGCGGATCAACTGGTTGTACTTGGCAATCCGGTCGCTTCTCGACATGGAACCGGTTTTTAGCTGCCCGCCGGAGACCCCGACGACAAGGTCTGAAATAAAATAATCCTCGGTTTCACCGGATCGATGGGAAATCACCGTGGTATAGCCGGCCTGTTTGGCCATTTCAATGGTTTCAAGAGTCTCTGTGACTGTCCCGATCTGGTTCAGCTTTATAAGAATGGAATTGCAGATCCCGTCCTGGATGCCCTGCCCGAATATTTCCGGGTTGGTGACAAACACATCATCCCCGACCAGCTGAACCAAATTTCCCAGTTTTTCAGTAAAAGCGGTCCAGTTCTTCCAGTCCTGCTCGGCCAGGCCGTCCTCGATTGAAAACAAGGGGTATTTATCAATCAGGGACTGATAGTAGTCGATCATTTCCATCGCTGACAGGCGCTTGTTCTCGGATTTCAGATAATATTTGCCGTCCTCGTAGAATTCGTTCGCCGCTGCGTCAATGGCCAGCCCGATATCCTTACCAGGCTGATAACCGGCCGCCTCGATGGCCTTCATAATCACCTGCATGGCCTCTTCATTGGAGTCAAAGTCGGGTGCGAACCCCCCTTCATCCCCGACGGCAGTTATCGATCCCCGGTCTTTTAAAATCTTTTTTAACTGATGGAACGTTTCCGCCCCCATCCGAACGGTTTCGGAAAAGCTGGCAGCCCCCACCGGCACAATCATGAATTCCTGGATATCCAAGTTATTAGCCGCATGTGCGCCGCCGTTAACGATATTCATCATGGGAATTGGCAGGTATCTCGCGGTCAGGCCACCGATATATCGATAAAGCGGCAGATCATAGGCATCCGCCGCGGCACGGGCGGCCGCCATAGATACACCCAGAATGGCATTGGCGCCGAGCTTTGATTTGTTCGGCGTTCCATCGAGCTCGATCATGAATTGATCCAGGATGACTTGGTCGGCGGCATCCATTCCACAAATCTGAGGGGCTATCACGTCGACAACGTTTTCAACCGCCTTTTTGACCCCCTTGCCCATATACCGCTTTTTATCATTATCACGAAGCTCAAGGGCCTCCCGGGATCCGGTAGAGGCGCCGGACGGAACTGCGGCACGCCCCATTGCCCCCGAGTTTAGCTCTACATCGACTTCTATGGTTGGATTACCCCTGGAATCGAGAATCTCTCTGGCACAAACATCGTAAATCTCTGTCATAACTGCCTCCAAAGCTGGTATACGTAGGGATTCATATCGGCTTGACTTGACAAAATTTAAGCGGATGATACGATTTAAATTGCCTGCTGTCAAGCACTGGATCTAAACAATAGGAGAAAGCGCGAGCCCTATGCCGTTAAACTTTCACCTTCAACCCCTTTCTCTACCAGTGAAGAGAAAGAGTTTAAGGACAACGTAATGACTGAAACTTCATTATACGAATATTCGCATTTGATTGTAGCCGCCATTCGGATTTTGGAATACAAAATGTCCGCCCCCCCGGCACTGGAAGATATATCAGAAATGCTGGAGATTTCCGTTGAGGAAACCAACCGGCTGTGTCGAAAATTTAAAGATTTTGAAATCATTGAGGTGCTCGATAAAGCAGGAACCGCCCGTATGTTTGTCAAAGACCACCTGAAAATCGAAGACCTGCCGAAACAATCCGAGGAGAGCCGCTTGGAGGCGGAGTTAAAAAAATTCAAACAGGCACGCGAATCCAAACGCGTTGAACTGGAATCGGTTAAGGCCGAACAGGCTGAAAAAAAGAAAAAGCTCCATGAGGAGCTGGAGAAAAAATTAAAGGACGGACTGAAAAAATAACCACCAACTTTCTTTATTCAATCTCCTCCAGAAACCGACTCTTAGGATTAAACTGGCCTTTCCTGAAATCCGCCGAGGTGATATATAAAAACTCCTCGGCTCGGGTCATGGCCACATACATCAGACGCCGTTCCTCCTCAATGTCGGACGGCGTTTCTTTGGATTTCCAATGGGGAAGCAGGTTCTCCTCGCAGCCCACGACAAAGACGACGCAAAACTCCAAGCCTTTGCTGGCATGCATCGTCCCCAGGCTCACCATGTTATCCGCTTGCTCATCCTCAGATTTATCTTCCTTGATCAGTGCGGCCTCCTCAAGATAATCGATTAATGCATCGTGCTGAGATGCGGCATATATAAGCTGCTCAATATTTTCCACCCGCGCCGTATAGTCATCATTGGTCTTGGCATATTGCCGCAGGTATTCCAAATAGCCGGTCCTGTCCAAAAGGGTCTCAATGGCGACTCCCGGCCGCTGCCTTGCGATCTCGTCAAGAAGCTCGAGTAGCTGCCAAAGCTGGCTACCGGCTTTTGAAGGCAGCGCTTTTTCCTCGATTGCCTGGCGGGCGGCCGCCTTGAGGCTTATATCGCTTGTCCGGAACCCGGCAATACGCTTTATCATGCCGCTGCCGATACCCCGTTTCGGAATATTAACAATGCGTTCAAATGCGGCATCATCTTTTTCAAACGCCGCCGCAGTCAAATAGCACGTGATATCCAGGATCTCTTTTCTTTCATAGAATCCTTTGCCGCCCAGCATCTGATACGGGATACCGGCTGCGCGAAAAGCCTGCTCAAAGGGCAAAGAGCAGAATTTGGTTCGGTAAAGCACCGCCATCTGGCACCATTCAATCCCATCCTGACGAAGGTCTTGGATTTTATCGGCAACCCAACAGGCTTCTTCATCATCCGCGAAAAAATCGTAGCGTTCAACCACCCCCCCTTTTTTCTCCGAATAACAGGCTTTATCCATTTTACTTGGGTTATTGGCAATCAGATGATTTGCAGTTTCAACAATTTCGAGCGCAGACCGATAGTTACGCTCCAATCGAAAAATTTTTGAAGACGAGTAGTTCTTCGAAAATGCCAAGAAATTATTGATGTTGCTCCCGCGAAACCCATAGATCGCCTGCCAGTCGTCCCCCACACAAAAAAGATTCCCATTCCCCAGTAAAAGCCGCGTCAACTCCTCTTGCAGATCATTGGTGTCCTGGTATTCATCCACCAAAATATAAGTAAAGAGCCGCTGGTACTGATTTCTTACCTCTGGATAGTCTTTCAGTAAATCACGGGTTAAAAGCAGAAGGTTGTCAAAATCAACGGCATTTCTTGATTTCAACTCCTCCTCATAGCGATTGTAGATCTCAACCATTCGAAACTGCTCAAACCGCTTTTGTCTACCAAAATACCGGGTGGGATAACCGGAATTTTTGGCATACGAAATATGGGCACGAATCGGATAGGTATGCTTTTTATCGATATTGAATTCCCGGAGAATATCCTGAACAAGCTTCTGCTGCTGATAATCCCCGAATATCTGCAGCGGCGGCTTAAAACCCAGTAAGTGGCAATGCGCCTTTAAAATACGCAGGCAGGCGGAATGAAAGGTTCGCACCCAGGGAAACCGATTAATGGGATACCCGGTTGAGGAAACCAGCCGGCGTTTCATTTCATCAGCCGCCTTATTGGTAAACGTAATGGCAAGAATCCGCTCCGGGGAATACCCTTTCTGGACCAGATGGGCGATTTTTTCGGTTAGCGCCCGGGTTTTTCCGGATCCTGCGCCCGCCACCACCAAGGCAGCGCCCATATATTCGACAGCAGCTTTTTGCTGGTCAGACAGCTCCATTTTATCTCCTAAAATTGAATTGTTTGTAAAATCATGTTTCTAAGCAACTTATCGGTTTAAGGTCTAAGGTTTAGGGCATAAGGTTAAAAAAATCAAGAGTTTAGCCATGTAGGGCGGATAAACAAAGCGCATTTGTCAATTCCTGATCGGTTTATCGAGATTTGTACAGTCAATGTAGTGGAAGGCTTTAGCCTTCCATTGGACGCGGTTTGTTACATCGGCCGCTTCTGCGAATGACGGGCTAAAGCCCGTCTCTACATCGAATTTACCATAAAAGTTACTTTTAAACTCGCTCCCGGTCCCAGCCCTCGGCCCGGGGGGAACACTTCCAATTATGCTCACAACCTTCTGCCGCGTCAACCGCTTTATCCTCGCCAGAGAAAAGCCGCCTAATTTTTATTCATAAACAA
>JAGYOX010000250.1 GCA_018399235.1 Desulfobacterales bacterium
TATTGGTAGAAGTTACTATATTATCAGCTCGTAATCGTTTCCTTTAAGATAAGATAGTAAGAATTTTTCCAGCATCTTTTTGAGGCTATGGGTAGATGGATGACGTCTTCTACATCAGGGTTTCCTGGATAATATGAAATTATGTACTATGTATACATGCCCGGGAGGATAAACAAATGAGAGTGAAGATACTGAATGCTTTGGGCATTTTAATCGGCATCGGTGTCGGCGTCGGCCTGTTTTATCAACTTATTTCCACCCAGCCCGTTCAGAAGAAAAAGAGGCCGCCGGACCTTCGGCCGACGGCCGAAGTGAAAACGGTAAAAGCCCAAAGCTATGATGCCGTGATCCACGGCAACGGAACCGTTCGCCCTTCAGAGCGGCTTGATGTGCTGTCAGAGGTTCCGGGGATGGTGGTGGAAATGGGACCAAATGCTGCTGAGGGGAATCTCGTGGAAAAGGATGCTCTACTGTTTCGAATCGATGATTCATTGATCGCTGCAGAGATTGAGCAAATCAAGGCCCAGATAGCTTCCATAGAGGCACAGCTTACCGAAACCGAAATGCAAAAGGAAAACGATATTCGGCTTCTCGCAATTGAAAAGCAGGTATTCGATCTGGCGAAACAAGAACATGAACGCCTTATCAATATCTACAAGAAACAGCTTATTTCCGAACAACAGGTCCAGACTGCCGAGACTCGAAGGAACGAACGGCTCCTCGCCGTGGAGAAACGCCGGGCGACCATTGCCCAGGCAGACCAGAAACTGGCAGCACTCAAAGCAAATCGTCAGGCCGCCCGTGCAACGCTCAAGGCAAAGAGAATTCAGCTCTCAAAAACCATTATCCGCGCCCCTTACAGGTGCCGGATTGAAACTGTAAGGGTCAGGATGTATCAAGTAGTACAGACTAATACTCTTTTGGCCGCTATATATCCGGTCGACTCTCCCATTGAAGCGGCAATCCCTATCGAGGCACGCCATATGTCAGCCTTCTTTGATTTTGATAAACTTGATAGGAATACTCCTCCCTGGGAGCAGGTGAAATTAAGGACAGATGTCCACTGGATGTCGTTGGGCCGAGAACAACAAATAACGGGCCACCTCAGCCGTATCGGAGCTCAATTGGATGAGGCAACAAGATCAATAACAGCAATCATTGAAATTCCGGGACCTTATGCGCGGAGGACAAGCAATATCGGAAGAGGACTGCTCCCCGGTACTTTTGTAAGGGTTGCCATTCACGGCAGGCGCTATGAAAACATCGTCGTGATTCCTGCAAAAGCCATGGATACAGATAACAGCGTTTATCTGGTTAAAGACGGTAAACTCAACAAGGTATATGTGGAACCTATCATCGTCCTGGGTGCAGATGTGATTCTTGCGGTGACTCCTGCCATGCCCTCCGGTTCAAAGGTGGTTCTCAATGACATGCCCGGGGCCTTTGAAGGAAGTTCTGTACGAATATGGGAACAGGAAGCCGATAGACCATGAAATTAATTTCTTTCTTTCTGAAAAGCAGGACCGGCGCCAATGTCGTAATGCTCCTTATCTTTGGATTCGGCCTTTTGGGGGCGGCACAGATTAGAAGGGAAACATTTTCCTCCTCGGATCTTGATACGCTTAAGGTCTCTGTCCGGTATGAAGGCGCTACACCTGTCGAGATGGAGCAGGGCGTATTGAGGCCGATCGAGGAACAGTGCATAGGGATCGAGGGGTTCAAATCCGTTTCAGGCAGTGCCAGTGAAGGGCTTGCCTCGGCCACAATCGAGCTCAAGGAAGGGACCGATATTGATTCAGCCCTCATCGAACTAAGAGATCGCATCGATAAGATAACAAATTTTCCGGACGGCGTGGAAGATATAATCGTTAGTGAAGTAAAACGGAAGGACCCGGTAGCCACCCTTATTGTCTATAGTCAAGCACCTGAGCGAACTCTTAAACACTACGCCGAGCTATTGAGGGACGAGCTGATTATCAATCGAATAGCAACCGAAGCTGATCTTGAGGCAGTACGAGCTCCCGAAATTCTCATATCCGTAACCGAGGCCCGTCTCAGACAATTCGGAATTACTATTGGCCAGCTGGCCGAGGCCGTCAAGGCAGCCAGCCTTGACCTTCCCTTGGGCATAATAAACAGCGAGCGAGGGGACTTTTTGTTAAGGATCCGTGAACAAAAAAGGGATCCCAAGGACTTTTTGACGATTCCCATAAGCCGGGGACCGGGAGGCAGCGAAGTCACGCTTGGTACCCTGGCTGAAATCACCCGGGGATGGGAGGATGTTGAAATCGGTGCCCGCTACAAAGGCAAAAGGGCCG
>JAGYOX010000251.1 GCA_018399235.1 Desulfobacterales bacterium
TATGGCTTTTGATGATTCTGAACAAAAACAAACGCTGAGGCGCTCAGACGCGTTTCTGCAGAAGCTGATACAGAGCGCTGTTGACGGCGTGATTGCCGCCGATATGAAAGGAAACATCATTATTTTCAACGATGCGGCGTCCGAGATCAGCGGTTATACGGGAAAGGAGGTGTTCACGGAAATTAATATCCGGGACGTCTATCCTGGCGACGGGGCACGGGAGGTTATGAGAAAGCTGCGCTCCACTGAATATGGCGGTGTAGGAAAATTAAAGTCCTGTAAAATTGATGTAAAGCGCAAGGACGGGAAAATTATTCCCATTCTACTCAATGCGGCCATTATCTATGAGGATCGGCAAGAGGTCGCAACGATAGGGTTTTTTCATGATCTAAGGGAGGAACTGAGAATCCGGGATGAACTGGAGAAAACCCAAGTGCAGCTTCTCCAGGCCGAAATAATGGCTTCTCAAAGTCGGCAGCAGGCCATTATTGAGTCTTTTCCGTCAGGTGCACTGGTGGTTGATGAAAAAGGCCATGTGGCCTTGATGAACCCGGTGTTTAGGAAGCATTTCGGGTTGAGTCCGGATACGGAAGCCGGAAAACCGATTGAAGTCTATGTGGATGACAGGAATTTCTGTCAGTTTGTCCGAAGCATTCCTGAGAAGGGGAGCCTCGAGACAGATGAGTATCCGAGCTATGAATTCGGGTGGTCCCAGAATAAATATTTTTTGGCAAAAGGCCGCCCGGTCAGCGGCGAGCAGGATGAAAACCTGGGGTCGGTCGTCATTTTGGTTGATATTACGGCTATCAAACTGTTGGATCGGCTTAAGTCAGAATTCGTGGCAAAAGTTTCGCATGAACTGAAATCCCCCCTTTCTACAATCCATGAGCAGTTGAGCGTTGTCCTGGAGGAGCTCACCGAAAAGAAGTACATTGACAATCAGCAAATCCTGTTCCGCGCCCGGGAGCGAACCAACAGCCTGATTTCAATGATCGGGGATCTCCTGGACATTTCCCGGATTGAGACGGGCCTAATCTCCGGTGAAGGCCGGACTCCGAACTTAGGCCTGGTTTTAACAGAAACCGTGAAATTTTATCAGTCAAAAGCGTTTGATAAAGGGCATACTTTAAACGTTGAGCTTCCGGAGGAGGCACTGCCTGCAGTAAAGGCCGATCCGATTGCCCTTCAGAGCATATTTTCGAATTTAATCACCAATGCTATCAACTATACACCGGAAGGCGGCACAATTGAGGTTCATGTCGCCTTTGCCGGTGAATACATACGCGTAGCCATAGCGGACAATGGGTTCGGGATTGAGAAGAAATGTCTGGATAAGATTTTCGAGCGGTTCTACCGTGTGCAAAACGACAAGACGCGCATGATTCATGGAACCGGGCTGGGGCTCTCCATTGCAAAGGAAATGTTAGCCTCAATCGGAGGGAGTATTGAGGTCAGCAGTGAACCAAACAAAGGCAGCGTATTTACAGTTTATTTGCCGATTGATAAGGCGTCATCATAAGTATTTTGCCCGAACGGGTCAGTCCATCAAGCGCTTTATCGCTTCGGCGATTTGCTGACCGGATGCGGGCTTTTCCAGATAATCATCCGCTTCCGTGCACATGCTGTCGTAATGGGAATAATTGGTGGGGGCAACATCTATATCCGCGGATGTTACCCGGCGGCCCACACTGGTTAATAGGATGACCGGGATGTCGGCCAGCTGCGGATCCTCCTTCAGCTCACGACAAAGTTCATGCCCGTTTTTTTCCGGCATCATAACATCCAACACAATGGCATCCGGGGGGTTTTGTTGAATTTTTTCCATACCTTCAACCCCATTATAGGCGCCTTCCACTTCAAAACCGTTTTTCTTCAAATATTTCTGAACAACTATATTAAAATCCGGATCATCATCAATTACTAAAACCCTTTTTACAACCATTTATATCCCTTTCAGATTTATTTGTTGATGTTTGCATGCTGTAATCGTCGGCAAGATCCGCTATTAAATTGAAATCTGTTTATCCTTTTTTTTATTTATAACAGCGAGCCCGTGTTGGAATCAAGCTTGAAACGCTTAATTCAGGTTTGCATTATTGGCGGGGTTGTTGTAAAGGGGGGGTAAAATTGACTTTTTACGAGACTGTCAAAAAATGATAAACCATAAAAAACAGACAGAAAGCAGACGGAGTGATTCAGCAGACCATCGTTTCTTGTGACGATATCCAGTGCTTCATGGTAACGGAGCACTTTTTTGAGTATTTTAGTGATGATACCGGCGTCACTACGTTTGACCGGGCACT
>JAGYOX010000252.1 GCA_018399235.1 Desulfobacterales bacterium
CTAAAATCGACTTTTTACGAGATTGTCAATATTGTAATTTGGGATTTAACCCTAAACCGTGAACCTTGAACCTTATACCCTACACCTTAAACCTTGAACCTTGAATTTACTTAGAAGTGTTCCCCCCGGGCCGAGGCCCGGGACCGAGCTTTGCAGTAACTTTTGCGACAGGTTAAAGGCACTGAGGCACTAAGGCACTGAGGCACTGAGGCGCTAAGCTTTTGATTTTTTTAACCTTATACCCTATACCTTAAACCTTAAACCGTTAAGTTACTTAGAAGGCTAATATGAAAAGGTTCAATATGATTATTAACCTTTATACATGGAAACCAAACGATGAACACGATAAAAAATGATCCGACATTGATGGATAGGCGATCGGGACTAGACAGGCGATCAGGAAATGATCGACGAAGGGATGACAAGCTGCTCCTATTAAAAGGCGATGAGCAACGATCCGATTTTGAACGCAGAAGATTGGATGAAGACCGTGCGGGATGGGTGAGGGTCTCCAAGCATAGCAGCACTTATCTGGGATTGCCTTTAGAGGAAATTTGAATGAAGCGCTCAGTTTAGGCCTTCTTTACAGTAACGAAACTCTCTTGAAGCGCCATGGCCCCGCCAGCCGGATCCCATTTATCCAATGAGCCCTGCATGAATCGATTATCAGCCAAGCCTTTCCCGTAGGCCCGACTCTCTATGGAAAGCGTGTGGCCGAATCCGTGGACCACGAATACCGCCTCCGGATGGATGAACTCCGTTACCAAGGCTTTTATTTTCTCCTGATGACCGTTTCTGCCAACAATGACCGTATCGCCGTCTTTGATGCCTAACTTTTCCGCCTCCATGTGATTAATCCAGAGGACGTTCTCGGCCATAAGCTCATTCAGAGGGCCTTGTTGTTGACCGTATGGCCCTGCGTATGCTTGGCGCATCTGCCGAAAGTCAGCCGGAACTCGCCTTCAACCGGCCGTTCGGGGGCTTCATAGGGTTTAAGGGAGGGCAGTCCCTGGTCTTCAAGTTTTTTTGAAATTATTTCAATTTTTCCGCTCGGGGTTTTGAATATGAGTTCCTCCCTGTCCGGATAAAGCGGCTTATCACTTAAATTAACAATGCCGGTGTCAAAAAAATCTTCAATGCGAACGCCGGTGCCTTCAAGCTGAAAATTCCAGATATCCTCAATCGTATCATAGGCCAATTCGTCTAACCCCATCCGCCTGGCCAGCCCGCTGAAGATCTCCCACTCGGCCCGTGTATCAAAACGAGCCTCAAGCGCCCGCCTGCGCATTAAAAAAGACCTTATTAACATAACTATACAGCATACTCGTATGGCTGTCTGAATATCCGCAATAGCCTGAATCGTTTTATATAAATTAGGCGTAATATTATTTTATGCAAACACATCCCCCGTTTTTATCTTTAGAAGTCCAGTTACCCGCATATTATTCGGATTCGGGCGACCGCAGCCGGGTTTTTAAAAGCTCCAGCATATCATGCGGATTTTTTGATTGATACCACCGGCCGTTGGCAAAGGCACCGTAATCCGCCCCTCCCATGGCGGAGGCAAATCTGGTGGAATTGCCGTAAAACAACCACTGCTCAACCCATTTACGCTCGAGCGCCTCATCAAAAAGGCTGGCCTTCTGGTCGGCAGCCTTCTCCTGCCAGGCTTTTGACATGATTTGCGTGGCCGCTTCGGTCTGGTGGTTGGTTGTTTCAATGGTGTGTGTGAACCGTTCGAAATGGCCGTCTACCCAGCCCCGGGTGTGACATGACTGGCAGACCCCTTTCATGCTTTGCGTCCTTGTTTCCTGCTCGTTTTCTGAAATCAGGTATTCAGCGGCCGGCGTTCCATCCAGCGCAGTAGGAAGGGGCAGGCCATTCTTGTTTTTAATTATCGTGGTATCCGCTGATTTAGGATGGGCATGCGCATAAATCAAACCAAAAATCCGCCAAGCCAGACGGTCGTTCATTTGATGGGTCCGTTCCGCATGGGTCCGCCCATTCGGATCTACCACCAGACTCGCATGACAGGTGGCGCATGTCGGTGCGGTGAAATCTTTGCCCACAGTCCAAGGCACCGCCCCGAAATCCCAATCCTTTCCATGACCGAGGGAGTCGACGATATTGCTGTGCTTGCTCACCTTGTAAACCTTGTATGCCGGCACATCCGGGCCTTTATGACACTCGGCGCACGTGTATGGCTTTCTGGCCATCTCAATGGCAAACGTATGGCGCGCATGACAGGCTGAACACGACCCTTTGCTGCCGTCCGGATTAATCCGGCCCAC
>JAGYOX010000253.1 GCA_018399235.1 Desulfobacterales bacterium
GGCCTATTTCAGCGAGAAGCACACAATATTCTTGCACGAAGGAGCGTGCACACCAGAAACTGAGAGTGCACTACCTCTCACGTCCATCATTATCCTCACATGCAACCAGCTCGAATACACAAAGAAGTGCGTAAAGAGCCTGCAAATGCATACGCCCGAGAACCATGAAATTATTTTTGTCGATAATCACTCGACGGATGGCACGGTACAATTGCTGCGGAAACTAATCGGTGAAAACGAAAACTACAGCCTGATTGAAAATCAAGTAAATGTAGGCTTTGCGAAGGGTTGCAACCAGGGCATTGAGGAGTCGCGGGGTGAATATATTCTTCTTTTAAATAACGACGTTGTGGTTGCGGAAGGGTGGCTTTCCGGTCTATTGGATTGCCTGAAGCATGCGCCTTGTGCAGGCATTATAGGCCCCATGACGAATGATATCAACGGTCCGCAGCGGGTGATTTCCGACGAATATGAATCATTAAATTCTCTGGATAAATTCTCTGCGCAGTTTCGGGAGAAACACCGGCATCGGCGTATTGCGTTCAGGGGGATAGCGGGTTTCTGCATGTTGTTTCGACGGTCTTTGGTCGAGAAAATTGGAAAACTCGATGAGAGTTTTGGCACCAGTAATGATGGCGATGATGATTTCTGCCTGAGGGCAGCCCTTGCCGGTTACAAAAATTATATCGCCGGGGATGTTTTTATTCATCGTTTTGGAGACGAAGGCTTTATCGGCAACAGGGTAGATCACAGCTCTACCATGTCGGGCAACAGAAAGAGTATTGAGATGAAATGGGCTTTTAGCTCGCGAAGCGAGACCGGCAAGAAGCTGGCCGTGCTCAGGGCCACGGAAAAGGCTGATAAGCTGTATGCAAAAGGGAAAACCGATCAGGCTGTTAAGGAACTCATTGACTGCATTAAAATTTCACCTGATGCCGAAGACATTTATTATATGCTAACGCGTATTTTTATTGAGTCCAAAAAATTTTCCGAGGCATGGGAGGTTATTAAATCCATGCCTGATGCGGCAAAAAATGATTTGAGGGGTTTGGAATATGCCGGCTATGTAAAAGAAGGTTTGGGTATGGACAGTGAAGCAGATGATTTTGCGGATACAATATTGTCTCAGAGTGAAAGCTGCCCCGCGGCGCTGAACCTGAAGGGTCTTCTGGCATATAAAAAAGGCGATAAGGAAAAGGCAGCGGATTATTTTACGAGGGCCCTGGAGGCTGACCAGGGCTATGGGCAGGCCCATACTGCTCTCGGTTTTCTTTACTGGGCTATGGATAGAAGGGAGGAGGCCCTCGCCCATTTCAAAAAGGGATTTATCCTTTCTCCAGTAGTTCCTGATATCAGTTCATTTTATTATTCCGCTGTGTCTTCCCTGGGCATATTCAGTGAGGCAGAGGCTGATTTCCATGCGGCATCAAGGTTGTACCCGGAGAATAAAAACATTGCCTTTTTGTCTATTGATATACTCATTCAACAGGGCAAGTTTCATGAGGCGATAATAAAGATAGAAGATGCACTTGCCTTGTTTGGCGTTGACGAAGGCATCCTGAACGCGGCCCTTCCTATTCGGGGTAAGATCGGCTCCCTAAGCGCTGAAAAAGGATTGAAGAGAAAAACGGTATCGCTCTGCATGATTGTGAAGAATGAGGAGAAAAACCTTGTAAAATGCCTGAGGAGCATAAGGGATATTGTGGATGAAATAATTATTGTGGATACGGGATCAACGGACAAGACGAAAGACATCGCACGGGTCTTTGGCGCCAAGGTATTCGATGTTCCCTGGACCGGAAATTTTTCTGATGCCCGGAATCACTCACTAAAACAGGCGACGGGTGACTGGATTTTTGCCCTTGATGCAGATGAAGTTATTTCATCTCGTGACTTTACTGAACTAAAAAAATTAATACGCAGAAAATCCTCATCCCCTGTGGCCTATTCCATCGTTACAAGAAATTATGTACATAATGTGAGCCTTATAGGCTGGACTCCAAATACCGGGCAGTATCCCGAGGAAGCGGGCGCGGGATGGTTCCCAACCACAAAGGTCCGGCTTTTTCCACGGCGAAGGGATGTCTTTTTCTCCAACCCGGTTCACGAGCTATTGGAAAATTCATTAAAACGGGCAAAAATTCCTGTTTCCCCCTGCACGGTTATTGTACATCACTATGGAAAATTAGATAAAGAACGGGAGGCACAAAAGGGTGAGGAGTATTACCTGCTTGGGAAAAAAAAATATGAGAGCGATCCAACGAATCTGCAATATATGT
>JAGYOX010000254.1 GCA_018399235.1 Desulfobacterales bacterium
CAGTCCCGGGCTGTGACCCGGGGGGGTTACTTTTAAGGAACTTAATCGTACTCAGTCCCGCATAAGCGGGACGGTTCTCGTGCTCGTACTCGTACTCGAAGAATAAAAGCGGATTACGAGAACGAGCACGAGTACGAATCAAACGTTCCTTTCTGCAAAAATGCCGCATCAGCGGAATAAAAGTCTTTTAAGAAAATAAAAAACAATGACCCCAGAATATAACCGGCCGGGAACCGATGCAACCCGTGCAAAGCAGATAGTCGGATGCCTATGCGTTTTCGCCTCCGCCTTTTTTTTCTATATGGCCACCGCAGTGATCCGTTGGGCCCGGCATACGGTGGCGCTTGATCCCTCGTTTTTTGCTTTTGCCCGGTTTTTGCTGGGTTTTTTTATTATCTCCGCCCTGCTCCTTATCCGCAGGCAGGAGCTCAAACCCCGGCGGTACGACCTTTTAATCGGCCGGACCCTGTTTAACTGTCTGGCCGTTTACTGCTTCTACCAAGCCGTTGCCCTTACCTCCCTTGCCGAAGGCAATATCCTGAATATGACCTACCCGATATTTCTGGCCGTTCTCTCATGGCTGGTATTGAAATCCCAGCGCGATTTAATGGAAATATTCATGGTAGTGCTTGCATTTGCCGGCATCTGGCTTATTCTTTCTCCCTCCAAAATAAATCCGGACATCAACAATCTTTGGGGCCTGGCCTCGGGTTCATGCGCGGCGGCCGCAATCCTCTATCTAAACATGAGCCGTCAGTATCATGACTCTGAAACTGTCCTGTTTTACATGTTCGGCATGGGAACCGTATTCATGTATATGCTTTTTCACGACAATATATTTGTTCCGGATGCCACACAAGCCCGCTACCTTTTTATATGCGCCATTTTCGGGGTAGGCGGCCAGTATCTGCTAACTTTGGGGTTTCGATATGTCACAGCGCTTGAAGGCGGCATTATCTCATCGTCCCGAATTTTAATGGCCGCCTTTCTGGGCCCCTGGGTGGCCTCAGATCCGCCGCTCACTCCCGCCGGATGGATCGGGGCCCTGCTCATACTCAGCAGCAATATTTATCTGACCTATCGAAAATCCCAAAAATGACCATCTTTATAAAGCAGCCCCTTCAACCCGTGATCTGATGTGAATATCATGCTGGGGAAACGGTATCGTAATACCGATGGCTTTCAATTTCTGATAAATGGAAAGGTTCACCGCATAAAGGGTTTTGTAGTATTCCTTGGTGGGCGCCCAGTAGCGCATGCCAATATTGACCGCGGAATCCCCATATTCCTCAATTCCGATGGTTGGCGCCGGATCATCCGGAATCTGACTGAAAGAAGCGATGACCTCCCGAATCGTCTCAATCGCTTTTTTGGGATCATCGCCGTAAGAGATACCCACCCGGCCTTCAACGATGCGGCAGGCAAAAGAGTTGGTCAACACCTCTCCGACAATGTGTTTATTTGGAATTGTTATCTGCTCACCGTCTTCCGTAGAAAGGATCGTAGCAGCCAGCTTTATCTCTTCAACCACCCCGCTGACCTCTTTTACGCAAATCGTGTTGCCGACCACAAACGGCCGGGTCAAAATGATGACCAGACCGGCGCCATAGTTGGACAATGGCCCGGCAATGGCGAAGCTGGCGCCAAATAAAATAGCGCCCAGGGCGGCAATAATCGGAGCAATGGAAATGCCGAATTTGCTGATCACAGCAATCAGAACAAATGCTAAAATCAGAATTTTGGTGAGCTGACCCAAAAATTTGGTCAGGGTCACATCCAGGTTCCCCTTTTCGCAGAGCCGCATTATAAGTCCGGAAATCCAGCGGGCCAAAAACACCCCGATAATAAGTACAATAACAGCGCCAATAATCTGAAAGCTATACTGGACGCAATAGTCGATGATCGTTTCGCCAATTTTTTCAAGCTGCGTCAACTCTTCCACCATAAATCCTCCCTCGTTAAGGAAATTATAACCCTTCTTTTTGGTTGCTGAATGTAATAAACAAGGTTTTGACCCAAAAACGGTATCTGAAATAATTATATTTCATACGATGATATATTTTCTATAGAAAAATAATTTTTTTTGATTCCGACTTTCGGGTATCGCCATTGGAACCTGTAATTTAAACAATACCATTTCCCGCTGGGTTTCACTTAAGTCTAATCCCATATTTTTATTGACATAAGGGCCGCTTATCTGTTTAGAAGAGAGGATTAAATAAAAATCTAAAAAATATTATTTTAAA
>JAGYOX010000255.1 GCA_018399235.1 Desulfobacterales bacterium
GACGCTCCCCACACAATCGATAACTTCGAGTTTTCTACTGAAATTAAATATGAAAGGAAATTTTCAAAATATTGCGCAAAACGTTGGAGAAATCATGAATAAAGGCTCGCAAATGACATTTATGGTATTATATTTATGTCATTATGAAAAAATCAACAATGACAGAATTTACCAGAAGAATCAATTTCGCGCTCGAAATTTTATCAGCCGGGGGAACCCACTTGGAGGCCAAACAGGCGTTAGTGAAGGAATTCAGGATTTCAGAAAGACAGGCTTTTCGTTACTTGAAATCTGCTGGAAATATTTCAGAGCCGTTGACGGCGCCGGAAAAGAAGTCGGTTTTTACTGTAAAATTGCCAATCAGCCTTATTCAACGAATCAGGAAAAGAGCAAAAGATTCCGGTTCCAGTTTGAGTTTTCTTGTAACGGAAGCATTGGAAACCTTCCTGAAAACAGGGGGAAAGAGTGGAACGGGAAAAAGACAAATGCGTTCTTGAATTTGAATACAATTATGATCGGCTGGCGATTCAAAAACTCGGTTTGGCCTATCAGGTTCTTGTTCCCGATTCTAATTTGTCGGCCGGGGAATTCTTGACGGAAAGTGTGACAGGAGATAATGAATATGAGAAAATTAGCAGCGATTTATGCCCGAGTTTCATCGGAACGCCAGAAAGATGAAAAGACTATAGCCAGTCAAACATCCCTGCTGCGGGAGTATGCGGAGTCAAACGACTACACCATCCCGCCTGAATGGGTTCTGGAAGACGAAGGATATAGCGGTAGTACACTGTTGCGCCCGGGGCTGGAATTTTTGCGAGATTTAGCTTCAGAAGGAAGGCTTAATACTGTTCTCATATATGCGCCAGACCGCTTAAGCCGGCGTTACGCCTATCAGGTTTTGTTAATGGAAGAATTTCAACGAAATGGAGTGGAAACGGTATTTCTCAAATCTGTTCACGGAAGTTCACCAGAGGAACAATTGCTTCAGCAATTTCAGGGAATGATCGCGGAATATGAACGTGCCCAGATTATAGAACGTTCCCGAAGGGGAAAGCGGCATAAAGCGAAATCAGGCTGTGTAAATGTATTATCCGGGGCTCCCTATGGTTACCATTATATTAAGAAAACAGACAGTGCGGACGCCTATTATGAGATATGCGAATCAGAAGCGCTAATTGTAAAGGAAGTGTTTGAGCTTTATGTCCGGGAATGGAAAAGCATAGGAGAGGTTACGCGTCATCTTGCAGAAAAAACAATCCCCACCAGAAAAGGCAAGGCAAAATGGGACAGATCCACAATATGGGCAATGTTGAAAAATCCGGCGTATGCAGGTAAGGCGGCATATGGAAAAACTGAATCATGTGAACGTAAAAAGATTACCCGGCCTCTTCGGCAAAAAGGAGGTTACTCTCCCAGGTGCAGTGCAAATACGGATCGTCCTCGGCAAGAATGGATATTCGTAGATGTTCCACCATTAATTACCCAGGAAGTATTTGAACTTGCCCAGGAACGCTTGAGGCAAAACAAGGAGCTTGGTTCCAGAAACACGAAGACTCCGACTCTTCTTCAGGGACTTCTTGTCTGCAAAGACTGCGGACATTCTTATTACCGCACTTCGACTCGAACCTCTCTGAAAAAGATTTATTACTACCGATGCCTTGGTTCGGATGATTATAGACATCCGGGTGGCCGCAAATGCACCAGCCGACCCATTCGTCAGGATTATCTTGATGAGTTGGTTTGGCGACACATTGTATGTCTGCTGGAGGACGAAGACTTGATTAAAAATGATATTCAGCGCAGAATCCAGGAAAGTAAAAACAGCGACTTGACCAAAAGACAGGAAAGTAAGCTCCAGGCGGAATTAAACAAAACCAGTAAAGGGATAGACAAACTTCTTGACGCATATCAGGAAGATATGCTCTCCCTTGACGAATTGCGGAAGCGAATCAACGGTTTGCGAAAAAGGGAAACAACTCTGACGAAAGAATTAAACGCCATCAAATTCAAGCATATGGAAAAAGAGCGTTTTGCCGGTATGGAAGCATCGGTGCAAGGTTTTGTGCATTGTCTGAAAGAGAGGGCCAAAACTTTAGCCGTAGAAGAAAAACAAAAGGTTGCAAGATTGTTATTGAAGGATATACTGATAGGTAAAGACACTATTACGGTTAATCATTCGATTCCAATCTTAAAAAAAAACTTGAGTGAGGAAAACAATGGTTATCAATTGTGTGGGAGGAGTA
>JAGYOX010000256.1 GCA_018399235.1 Desulfobacterales bacterium
CTTTAGCCTTCCATTGGACGCGTTTGTCACATCGGCCGCTTCTGCGAATGACGGGCTAAAGCCCGTCTCTACATCGCATCTACCATAAAAGTAATTTTTCGGTGTGCTTAGGGGTGGTATGAATATAACAGATTGATTTCATTGAACCTTACACCTTACACCCTAAATCTTAAACCGTTAAGTTACTTAAAAGACTATGTTATTTTTCTTGATTTTCATTCCCTAGTATATAAAAATCAATACAAATAACAGTAAGTTTTTTTGTTTTTCGACGGTTTTCGCAACAACTGCCCCAATCCTTATATGGATGAAATGAATAAACTATATCATATAATAAACCGTTTTTCATTGGATCATGAGCTAGGCGCGGCCAAAACTGATTTTTTAGAACAAATCAATTTAAGCACCTTTTCCAATATCAAAAAACTTGTATTTATTCTGTCGCTTTATCATTTGGTGATGTTTGTTGTTGATTATGCGAATTACCGGGCAGGCCTATGGCAGCTAAAGCCGGGCTATGAGTATCTGTTTTACAGCCATGTGGCTTTTTTTGTTATCGCCATCGGTTTTTTTATCCCGCTTGTGATGAACCGTTACATATGGCGTCACTCTATTTTCCCGTGGTATCATCGGTTAACCCAGACAACCATTCTTGCTATTTTTATCTGGTGTGCCTGCGTCAGCTCCATAGACCAGTTGATCCATGATCAGATTACCGTCTATATCCTGGCCATTTTTGGCGCGGCAACTTTCTGCAACCTGTCAAACATATCCAGTTTGATTATTTACGGAATTCCATCAGTCGTTTTTTTTACGGGCATTACATGGCTTCAGTCCGACCCTGATGTCCTGCAGGGCCATTACATCAATGGCGCCATATTAATTTTTCTTGGCTGGGTAATCGGACGGGTGATTTTTTACGGCAGGGTCCAGGAATTCAAGAACCGGCAAATAATTGAACAACAGAATGCAACGCTTGAAAAAATGTCTATTGAGGACAGCCTCACCGGTCTGCATAATCGGCGCTATCTGCAGGCATATATGGAAAAGTGCCTTGCCAGCGCCGAACGCTTTGGGGAGAAATTGACATTTGTAATTGCGGATATTGATCATTTCAAAGGAGTAAATGACAATTATTCACACCAGGTCGGCGACGAGGTATTAAAGGCGATTGCCGGTATATTTAAAGGGAACACACGAAAAACGGATGATGTAGCCCGTTACGGCGGCGAGGAGTTTATTTTTGTGCTTGACCGGACAAACCTATCCGATGCCGCCCGGTTGTGCGAGTCAATCAGAAAGAAGGTTGAATCCCATGAATGGGACACAATCGCGCCCGGCTTAAGGGTCACCATCAGCTTCGGTCTTGCCGAGGTAGCCGCTCATACCACATTTGATGAAATTTTTCGTGATGCGGACAAGAAACTATATGAGGCCAAAAAAAGCGGGAGAAACTGCGTCAAATATTAACTAGGCCACCATTTCAATGAGTCGCAGGGCATTAAGGGCCGCATATCCGTTTTCATCATTGTCAAAATAACAGAAGACATCAAGTCCCTTTTTTATCCAGTCCCTGATATGGGCCGCCCATTGGGAAAGCGTGTTCTCATCGTATTTTCCCTGGTAAGCCTCGCCCGGGCCATGCAACCGGATATATGCGAAATCAGCGGTTAACTCAATCGGTGTTTGCCTTCCTTCAAGGTCATAGATACAGAATGCGGCATTGTATTGGGATAGGAGTTTATAAACGTGTGCATCCCACCATGTGTCGCCGCGAAACTCGAATGTGAATCTAAAATCCGTGGGGAGGGCCTTGAGGAAAACCTCAAGCCTCTCGATATTTAATTTCCAGCGGGGCGGCAGCTGGAAAAGTATCGGTCCCAGTTTATCCCCCAGCATTCCTACGTTATCCAGAAAATTGGCAACCGGTTTTTCCGGGTCCTTTAATTTTTTCATATGGGTGATATAGCGACTGGCTTTGATGGAATAGATGAAGCCTTCCGGCGATTCGTTCCGCCATTTTTCAAAAGTTTTTTTCTCCGGCAGCTGATAAAAGGTATTGTTTACCTCGACCGTATGGAATCGCTCCATGTAATAGTTCTGCCAGTGTTTCAACGTCAAGTCTTTCGGGTAAAATGTCCCCCGCCAGTGCTTGTAATTCCACCCCGATGTACCGATATGTAAATTGTGTGCTGCCATCATTGACAATTTTGTAAAAAGCAATTTATTCCGCTGGCGT
>JAGYOX010000257.1 GCA_018399235.1 Desulfobacterales bacterium
GCGACTTCACCCATATCCGGACATCCGGATTCAGCCCAACCACCCGTTTGATGTGAAGCTGGAAAGGGTTTGCATCGGCAATGGGCACATGGTCGCCATGGAAGTGGCTGATGACGATATCGGTTGCCGACTTCCATTTCTCGATTATTTTTTTCTGTATCCGCTCGTCCACCGCGACTTGAAACGGATGCGGGAGCAGTCTGTATCTCTTGAACCCCAACGCGATGCCCGGATCGATCAGTATGCGGCGACTGCGGGTCGTTATAAAGCAACAAAGGCCCCGCACGCCGAGTGACTCCGCACCTAAGATGTCTATTTCCAATTCCCTATACTTCCCTTCAGGCCCAGGCCGGCGCTTGAATAACCGCCATTAAAACAACGTCTGCTGATTTTTAATTCATCTTTTCATTTCATTTTCCTTCTACCAGCTAATATGCTAAAAATCTACCTGTCTATAGAATTAAATATAAAGAACCGCTCGAAGCGGTCTATCATAGTAATTGTATAATAATCGGAGGCTCAGCATGAAAGGATTGAAAACAGGCACCGTCGTGGTCGGCACCGGACCGGGCGGGTCCACGGTGGCCCGGGAACTCGCAGGCAGGGGTGAAGATGTTATTATTCTTGAAAAGGGCCGGGACCATCAGTTCCCGATCGGCAGCATAATGGCCTATGCCACTATGTATGACATCAAAAGATCCAAGGACGGCATCCTGGTACGTCGGGGCATCACCACGGGCGGCTCAACCATGCTGTATTCCGGAAATGCCTATGACCCGCCGGCGTTTTTAAAAGATGAAATCGGGCTGGACCTGTCAAAAGAGGTTGAGGAGACCAAAACCCAGCTTGATATCAAGCCGATCCCCGAATACTTTTTTAAAGACTACACCGGCACCATAAAACTGGTGGAGGCGGCCGACAGCCTGGGGCACCAGCTAGAGCCCCAAAAACGCTTTATTGATCCCGACAAATGCGATCCAACCTGCGATAGATGCCTTTTCGGCTGCAAGCGCGGGGCGAAATGGACCGCCCGCGAATTCATGCATGATGCAGTGAATGCGGGGGCAACGCTCTATACCCGGCACAGCGTCGAAGAGGTTCTGGTTTCCGGCGGATCAGCCGAAGGGGTTCGGGTAAGCACCCCGGAGGGCGCGAAAAAAATCATGGCCGACCGGGTCATCCTTTCCGCCGGCGGCATCGGCACGCCGATGATCCTTCAAAAAAGCGGCGTAACAGATGCCGGCAGCCATTTCTTTACCGATCCCATGAGCGTCATGGCCGGCGTCATGGGCAATGGCGAAGGCACCTTTCACGAGATGACTTACACATTTGCCGATGAATCGAACGTGGGCGAGTTCGTTCTCGGAAACGTGGGCGCCGTAAACGCGTTTATCGCGCAGGTGGCGGTTAAAAATATTCCTTACCTGCGAAAAGCGCTTCAAATGAAGAAGCTTACCGGCATGTTCGTCAAGCTTTGCGACGAGCCGAGCGGCCGTATCGATGCGTCCGGTAAAATGCACAAGGCGTTTACGGAAACCGATGAAAAACGGATGGCCAAAGGCGTCGATATCGCCAAACAGATCATGATAAAGGCCGGGGTTGAACCCGGCAGCATCGCCGTTGCCAAGGGCATCGGCGGCCATCCTGGCGGCACGGCGGCCATCGGCCGGGTCATCGGAAACGACCTCCAAACCCGCATCAAGAACCTCTATGTCTGCGACAACAGCATCATGCCGCACTCCGGGGGGATTCCGCCGGTACTGACCCTGATCTCCCTGGCCAAGTATGCGGCGCGAAACATTTTTTAAAATGGATATCGATTTAGAAAGCCTGAAGCCGTTTATCGCCAAAATCGATTCGTGGATTGACGGCTATATCAGCGCATATAAGAAAAAACGGATTCCGGTGGCGGACTTGGGCTTCCCGAACCTTCCCCGCTATTTTACCGGAAATCTTTTGGCCCATGCCCATGTGGTGTATACGGATCAGATTAAGGCCCCGCCGATTGCCGAATTAGGACTGGACGGCTTTTCCTTTTTTGAAACCATGAATCCCGCGGGCATCACTTACAAGGACACCTTCTTTGTCTTAAAGAATCAGACCGAACAAGAATCCATTCATTTTCATGAGCTCATCCACATCATCCAATGGGATGAACTCGGGCCCGAAGATCTCATCAAGGTCTATGGCATCCACCTCCTTGAAAACGGATACGACCGTCATCCCCTG
>JAGYOX010000258.1 GCA_018399235.1 Desulfobacterales bacterium
ACCCTTGTCAGCAGATTCCCGGCCTTTTCTAATTTTATCGATAACATAGAGACGGTACATGATTTCATCCATATCGACCTGATCCGGCATTTTTGAAATGGCGTCAATAGCTTCCTGTTTGATAGTTTGCATTTATATCTCCTTTTTTGCTTTACATCTGCTGCGTTTTTGTAATGGAATTAGAAACTGGAAATTAGGCAGGAAAGCCAAAGCCCCAAACCCCAATTTCAAATTCGCAATATAGGTAGTGAATCTGTTTTAAACGTAAAGACAACCTCTCCTAAAAGTATTACCCCCAATCCTCAACCCCCAATTTCCAGTTTCCAGTTTCAAATTTCAAGTCCTACACCACCAGTTGAAATGCGCGGTAATAATTGGCTTCCTTGAGTTTTCCGAATAATCGAAGTCCCTGACCGGTATAGACCCCCGGATAGAACATGACCAACGGGGTATCCCCCATCAGGGAATGCAGGTTGTTTAACAGGTTGTGACTTCTTAACAGGGGATAAGCGTTTCCCACACCGGAGACCAAGATGAGGTCTTGATTGGCCGGATCTGCTTCACTGACGAAAACCTTAGCCAGTTGCTTCGGGTCCAAGGGCCCTTTAAGGGATTTAAGCAGTTTTTGATCCCCGTCTTTTTTCTGCATGTCTATCGCACGGTCCAGCAGTTTCCGGGATTTCAAGTAATTAACGATCATTTCGAACAGGTTGATATGCACAAACGATAGATCCGGCTTCTTCTTGGGCAGCTGACGAAGGATAAACTTGATGTGGGCTCTCATCTCAAGTTCATATTCCGGCGGATAATCAAAAATGTAAAATCCGATTTCATTGCCAAGGCCTTTATTTTGTAGCAACTCCTCGGATAGCAGCCGGTCCATGATTTTATCCATGCGGGATTGCAGTGTCTTCATCTATCTTCCTTTAAACTATTGGGTGATCTCCATGCACCGGAGCACATCGGTCTCGTTATTGTCAATAAGGTATGCGCGGATTTCAGGAATAACTGATACAGGCAGCAATTTAAGCGTTCGGGTCCCATCAATATAGCCGGCTTGAGATAATATAAGATAAACAATCCGCTTGAGCTTTGCGCGGGTGGCATCAGACCATTGATTAATATGGGGATCAACCTGAGCGCAGGTTTTGAGATAATCGGTCCAGTCCTTGGTTGAAAGCTTAGGGACAAAGGTCTGCCAGTGCTGACGGATCACTATGTCCATGAAATCAGCCAGCAAACGGCTGTGCTTTATGGCTGCGGCAAGAACCGCTTGGGTGGCAAGATCCGCGGAGCCGGACTCAACCATCTTCCATAGATCAGGCGTCATAAGGGATAACCGGTCTTTAATTAATCGGGCTTGCCTCTTCGCTGATACCGGGGAGCGTTTTTGTAAGACATTATCAACAACAATGGCTTGATGCCAATCATCAGGAGCGGGTTGATTTAAAAGCAGCCGGGCGATTGCTCTGCTTTCTGAAACGAGCAGGGCTCCTGCCGTGATAGCTCCGTTATATACTGGAATGTTTGCACCTGCCATCATACGCCCCTTTCTCATAAAAATATTTGATAGCATGAAAAATAAATGTTTTCAATTGGTTTGAAAACATGAATTGATTGAGCGATTGAACATGGATATCGAATGAAAACGGCAGGAGAAGGTATTGTCGCCCAAGGGAATGTTAAGGAAAGCCTTGGGAGGGCGTTAGTCCTCTATAACAAAAATTATAAATGCCCGAAGTGCGGTAAAAAGACGCTGAAATTCACCGATAGCGGATTGTGCTGGGACTGAAAAAACTCAGCACCAGTTAAAAGAACCTGATCGCCTTTCACACCAAGCAATCAACTTTATTTATAAAAAAAGTCCGTATAGATTATCAACTGCACCCGACGGAATTTATGCCATAGTCAGAAACAACTCAAAATCCACTTTGTTTCACTATATATTTTATTGTTTATAGAATTGCCCTTTTTTAAATCGGACGAAAGCGCAATAAAGCGTTCAGATTTTTATCCCATGCCGAATCCTTACCCCGACCATTTTATTCAACATATGGCCTCTCACGGCTTCAGTTCAGAGCTATTTGACAACCCAGGGCGGTTCTTAATATAAAAAAGTTAAAACAGAAAAGACAATAATGTGGGCTATGGCTTACTTACTGAATGGAAGCCATAGCCAGATGTTGTATATTCCTTTTTTTAATGGATACCTGACGCTAT
>JAGYOX010000259.1 GCA_018399235.1 Desulfobacterales bacterium
GAATTCCGCCTGCGGGGCGTCGCCGGGATTGAGCTCCGCTTTCAGGATCTTGTCTTTTGTGTGGACCTCGATGAATTTGATGTGATGATCTTCCGTCATGGGATGATCCTCGTTCTGCCCGATCTTCACCAGGACGCCTCCGTCCGTTTCTTCCACATAGGGAACGTGTTTTTCCACGCTGGTGTCCTTGGTCTTGGCTTCCAGTTTCTGCATCTTCTGATTACAGCAGACCAGTGCGCTGGCGCCTTCGTTGAAGATCTCGACCACATTGCCGCAGACCGTGCAGTAATAGATCTCGCGTAATTCTGTCATGATAACCTCGCTTTTTATTGTTATTCTTCCTCAGCCGGCGGAGTGAAAGTGCGTGCTCCCAGCTCCTTGTCCAGCATCAGCATGCCGTGTCCCTTTCCGCCGATCAGTTCAAGCTGGTCCAGGATCGTGTTGAAAGAATCCTCTTCCTCCACCTGCTCATCGACATACCAGTTCAGAAAACTCCTTGCGGCGTGGTCATTGACGCTGATCGCCGTGTCCATCAGCTTGTTGATCAGGTCCGTCACCACTTTTTCATGCTCCAGGCTTTCTTTGAACACCGCCAGGGGGGAATCGAACTCCGTTTTCGGCTTTTCGATGGCGTCGAGCACCACCCGGCCTCCGCGCTCATTCAGGTAGTTGAACAGCTTCATAGCGTGGAAGTGTTCCTCTTCCGCCTGCACCCGCATGAAATTCGCCATTCCGGGCAAGCCCCTGTCTTCCAGGTAGGCGGACATGGAAAGATAAAGGTATTCCGAGTACAATTCGCGATTGATCTGGTAATTGATCTTCGCGGCCAGTTCTTTGTTGATCATATTATGTTTCCTTTCATTTTTACCAATATAAACAATTGCTACTCTTAATTCAATATTTGCTTTTGCCGATTGTTCCTGAAAATCCCTTCCCACGGGTGCGGACGCCAGCGGCAGGATTTATATGCCGCGGGAAATTGAAATCTTGTTATCGTGACCGAATGTTCGTTATATTACCGCCGGAGAGGTGGCAGAGTCTGGTCGAATGCGCCGCACTCGAAATGCGGTGTCCGCTTTCCGCGGACCAAGGGTTCGAATCCCTTCCTCTCCGCTCTATCCCATATAAGCCCTATTTTAAGGGCTATTATCATCACCAAAATAAAAATGTTCCTAAAATGTTCCAACTTTATTATATTACATGGAATCAACAAACATGAGAAAGGAATTTATCATGATACCCAAGGTTAGTCTTTATCAAAGAACAATTGGCGGGAAAAAGAAATGGGGCATTAGATATCGTATTGGGGGAAAAGATATCAAAGAGATTATTGGAACATCAAAAAGACAAGCGGAGGTTGCAGCAGCTGCAAAAACCAGTGAACTGTTTGGTGAAAAATTTGATATCCCACAACATCAAAACATTAGCCTTAAAAACCTTTATGATGAATTCATAAATGGCAAAAGAAATCTTAGGGAATCCTCAGTCAATAGATATAAAAACCTTTTTATATCTTTTAGCGACTTCATGTCAAAAAACTTTCGCACAGGTTGGAATGATGTATCAAAAATACAAAGACACCACATTGAAGCGTATGCAAACCAACTTCACCAACTTGAGGGGAAAGCCCCTAAAACTATTAATGGAGCACTGGACCATATAAAATCGCTTTTTTCATATGCGGTTAAAAATGATTATTTACGAAAGTCCCCCGCAATGGATATTGTTAAATTTGCCCTCAAAGATGAAAAAGAGACCCTTTATTTTACAAGAGAAGATTTAGTAAAAATCTGGGAGAAAGTCGACCCATATTGGTTAAATTTCCTTAAATTTCTTTATTATACTGGCATGCGGAAGGGTGAGCTAATTAACCTTACTTGGAAAAACATAAATTTAAAAACAGGCCAAGAAGCTGTTACGGTTATATCTTCAGATGAATTCAAAACAAAAACTGGGGGCAAGCGTACTATCCCCCTTCACACGGAAGCCGTTAAAATCATAAAAGAACAAAAAGGGAAAGATAAAACGTATGTTTTTGTAAGCCGTACTGGCAAAAAAATTCACCCCGACAAACCTTATCACGCCATGAAAAAAGCCCTTGAAAAAACAGGCCTAGAAGGCGATGTGCATAAGTTACGCCATACGTTTGCCAGCCATTGTGTAATAAAGGGAAGAAGTATTTTTGAAGTAAAAGAGCTCTTAGGACACCGAGATATT
>JAGYOX010000026.1 GCA_018399235.1 Desulfobacterales bacterium
TCATCGCATCTACCAGAAGAAGTTGCTTTTAAACTCGGTCCCGGGCCTCGGCCCGGGGGGAATACTTCCAATGTCCTGAGAGTCGTCATTTATTGTTCAGCCCCTAACTGAATCCGACCCAGGTAGTCATTTGATCCACGGGCTCCCGGGGGGTTTTGAGTTGATTGGCGGCAAACTCCGTGTCCGGATACCCCATCGCAATGCTGATAATCAGCCGCTTGGTTTCCGGGATGTCCGCGAGGTTCCGGATGACTTCGGGATAAAAAATCCCCTGATCTTCAATGCATGTCCCCAGTCCATGGGCAACAGCCGTCAGACAGATATTTTCCACAACCAGACCGATGTCCAACAACGGGGCGGATTCCGTCAATACCTGATCCGCCATGACGATAATCGCGACCGGTGCCTCAAAAAACCGGAATCCCCTTTCCTGCCATGCGTTTCTTTTTTCGCGGTCCTCCCGGGCGATGTTCATCAGGCTGAAAATTCGTTTGGCCAGATCCACCTGGCGTTCCCGATATCTGCTTTCCTTTGGCCACAGTGCGGAAACATGATCCGGAGACATGGGGGCGCCGCTGTTTAGCTTTTCGATATTGGCCGCTCTGATTTGATCAAGAATTGATCCGGTAATGACGGCAAATTCCCAGGGTTGGGAATTCAACGCAGAGGGCGCACGTGTTGCAGTCTCAAGTATTTCTTTTAACAATGCTTTCGGGACCGGATCCGGCTTAAACCCCCTGATGCTTTTACGCTCGCTAATCGCTTCGATTACATCCATTGTATGGTTCTCCTTTAGTGTAGTCGGTATAAACAAGCATTGGTTTCGAAATATAACATGATTATATGGATTCTGAAACCACTATGTGATATATTTTTAAATGATTTAACCGGTTACGACGGTACATCGGCGGTAGAAAATTTCAGATAAAAACAAGGAGACGGGTGAGATGGGGACGTTGCTGTTAAAAAACGGAAAAATTATCGACGGCTCGGGGACGCCTTCGTTTGAGGGGCATGTATTGGTTGACGGCGATCAGATAGTTGATATCTTGAAAGCCGGTGAAGCGCTCCCTGATGCGGATAACGTCATGGATGCTTCCGGTATGGCGGTATCGCCTGGTTTTATTGATATGCATTCCCATTCGGACTGGGCGCTGCCCCACCCGGATCATGATATTCCTTTGAAAAGCTTGCCTGAACAGGGAGTTACTACAGTTGTCGGGGGGAACTGCGGATTTTCGCCGGCGCCTTTTACTGAAAGATCCCGCCGGACAATGGACAGTGAGCATTTTAACCTGATGATTGACAGGCCTCTGGAGTTTAGATGGCATTCATTCGGGGAGTTTTTGCAGCATATTGAGAGCATGCGGCCGATCGTAAACTGCGCCTTTTTGGTTGGGCACGCCAGCATCCGGTTTGGGGCCGCAGATACCCGGCGTGGCACGCTGCCGGCGCATGAGCTTGCCCAATGCCGGGAATTGCTGCAGACGGCACTTGAAGAGGGCGCGTGCGGCCTGAGCTTCGGGCTGGGTTATGATCCGGGAATGTATTCACCCGTATCAGAGCTTGAAGCATTCTGTAGCACGGCTGAAACAGTTGGGAAACCGGTAACAGTTCATATAAAAGCGCTGAGCAGGATTTCACCTACGTACTCACCCCTATACCCGAAGGCGCATAATGTCCGGGCATTGCGCGAGATACTGGATATTGCCGGCCGGACTGGCGTCAGGCTGCAGATTTCGCATTTAATTTTTGTCGGCAGACGAAGCTGGTCTACGGCTGAAAAGAGTCTGGAGATGATCGAGGAGAGGCAGCACCGGGGGCTTGATGTCATGTTTGATGCCTTTCCCTATACCTGCGGCAATACGACGATCAATGCGATTCTTCCCTATTGGTTTTTGGCCCGGCTGCCGGAAGCTTATAGTAGCCCTTTGGCCCGGACAAGGCTACGGGCGGAGCTTGCGCTTGGATTCCGTCTGGTCGGGTTTTTTTATAGGGATTTACAGGTTATGGATGCCGGATCGAATGAATGGGCGTCGCTTAACGGCATGCGGGTGGATGAGCTGGCACGCCACTGGCGGATATCGCCGTTTGATGCCATATTGAAGCTAAGCCGGGTCATCGGTGGGAGTGCCGTCATGCTGCTTCATACATACAGCGGGGAGCCTGGAAACGAAAGGGTCCTGGAGCGTGTGTTGGCGCATGGCTCATGCCTTTTTGAGACAGACGCCCTGCATCGCTATGGGGGGTACCCCAATCCGGCGGCAATGGGGGCGTTCCCCAAACTGCTGGGGGATTATGTGCGGAAACGGAGGCTAATATCCCTGGAAACCGCAGTTAAGCGCATGACCTCGGTATCTGCAGAACGATTCAATATAAAAAACCGGGGGATGCTGGCAAAAGGAATGGCGGCGGACATCGTCATGTTTGATCCGGAAACCATTGACGAGTCTCCTCCGGAAGGCGCAAAACCTGCCGGCCGCCCCAAAGGCATCTGCCATGTATGGATAAACGGGGCCCAGGTAGTCAGGGAGGGGCAATACATGGATGGGGTTCGGTCGGGTCAGGTGATCCGGCCCTGAATGATTCGGGCATTTGTCGTTATCACGAATGAAAACATATGATGTTGCCATTGTCGGTGCCGGACCGGCCGGCGCGATAGCCGGAGTCTTATGCGCGGGAAGCGGACTGAAGACCGTAATTATAGAAAGAAAACCGCTCCCCCGTTATAAAAGCTGCGGCGGCGGGGTAACGGCCCGGGCTATGGCCCAGTTAAAGCGAATCAACTGTTTTGATGCGGATTGGTTTGATCCGTTTGTCAGCCGGTTAATGATACATTTGCCGAAAGCCGGGCGGACGTATGAGTTGACGGGGGATAAACCGTTTATGGGGTTTGTCCGTCGGGACCATTTTGATATGGCCCTGATCCGGAAGGCTCAGGGCAAAGGGGCTGAAGTGAGGGAAGGGGAGGCCTTTCATGGGTTTTGCCCGGCGGATAAGGGTAGGATTGACATAACAACCGACCAAAGCATGTTTAAAACCCGGGTCCTGATCGGGGCGGACGGCTATACCAGCCGGGTGAGAAGACAGCTTGCACGCGAAATCGGCAGGGCAGAGGAGGCGCCGCCTTCGGTGCTGGGGATGGAAGGCGATCTCCCGGTTGAGGCGGTTGATACCCTTTCAACCGGGCACTGCCATTTGTTTTTCAATGTCGCACCGGGGGTCTGTTACGGCTGGGGGTTTCCCCGGGGGAATCGGTTGAACGTGGGGGTGGTGATACAAAAGGGTTTCCGGGAAGGCCGGCATCCCAATCAAATGCTCGACGGGTTTGTTGAAACTGTTATAAAAGCCCCTGCATCATGGAAACGCCGGGGCGGCGGCAGGATACCCCTCTTTAAAAGGGGTAGGAATCCATTTCAGCAGCACGAAAATGTTTTGCTTATTGGGGATGCCGCCGGCTTTGCCGATGCGTGGACCGGCGAGGGGATTTATTATGCCATAAAGAGCGCCAGGCTGGCCCATCAGGCCATCCTCGGGGGTTTTGATGGAAACAGGGCGATCCCGGTGGACTACAATCGGTTATGCCGGCGGCAGATATTCAATGAACTCACCCCGTCGTATCTGTTTTATCTGTTTTTTTTGCGTTTCCCCCGTGCGTACAATATGTTGGCATATAAGCGGATAAGAGGGCTGTTTCTGCCGTACACCCGCGGGGAGTTGGGCTATCCCAAAATTTTTTTAAAGGCTTTAGGTTATGGCATGGGATATAAATTCGGCGTGTTAAGTGATAAAGAGTGATTCCCCGCCAGGGTGTCGAAGTCTTTTCCGAATAACCAGTCGGGTAATGAGCAGAGCCTTTTTCCCTGAGGGCAAAGAATACCAAGATTTAGATGCCCTAAATTTAAAGCCGCGTGGTGTTCGTCAAATATAGGTTTGGTTTAAGCCTTGGGATTTGGTTTTTGGAATTTGTTTGTAATTTGGATAGAGTGATTTAGGATTTAATTGTGGACCTTTAAACCTTGAACCTTTTTTTCAGGATGTTACTTATTTGCTTCAGAATTACCCTTAAAGGGTATAATATAGCCATATGTTTTTTCATCAATCCAAAGTATGCGTACCATAACGCAACTTAGACGGGGATATTGTTTTTAGGGTTCGTTGTTGATGCGACGAAGAAATACCAAAATATTTGTGGCCGTTGTATTAGTCCTTTGCTTGGTGGCAGGTGCCTTTTTTATCTATAAGGGGACAACCGCTTCCGCATTTCTTGCCCCACGTATTGAGCGGGTATTGAAGAACCGGCTGCAGGCAGCGGTTCAGATTCAAGGGCTAAAATTTGGGCTGTTCTCTGGCGCTCGAATTGCAAAAGTAGAGGTAACGCCGGAATATATAGACAAGAAGGCGCAGGAAAAGCCCTCCATTGTGTTTACCGATGTCCTGATTCGTCACAAATTGTTCTCTTTATTGTTTGGCCAATATCGGCCGGCAAAGGTTATCATCGGGGATCTCAAGGCCAGCCTTGGGCCAGAGAGCATGGACTGGTTGTCCGATATCCACAAAAGCCAAAAAAAACCAGGGGCAATGCCGGGGATAGAGGTGGTAAACGGTGCCATGCGCATTGATCTGCCGGTCCTTTCCGAGCCTGTTCAGGTAAAAAATTTTCACTTTGCCGCATGGCAACAGGCCGGGGGGCAACAGGTTCAAGGCACCTCGTATTTTAATTTCGGGGGCAATGCCATCCAAATGGAATTCAACGCAATCCCGTCCCAAGCCCAAATTGAAACAAAATTTTCGATTCAGGAGTTTGATTTTTCAGCGCTGCCGGTCATTGGTCGTGGAAAAGCGGCTTTTGATCCGGCCAAGCTGAAAATATCAGGGGAGGTGTTCGGAACACTTTCGGCTCGGTTGGCGGCGGGGGAAAAAAGGCGGCCGAATATCAATGGAGGGTTGACGGTATCCGGGCTTTCCGCCCGGTATCCAGGGCTTCCGTTCAGCCTCGAAGACGGTTTTGCCCAACTGAGCTTCACTGAAAATGCCGTTGCCATTCGGGATGGGGCGTGCAACTGTGCGAAGGGGGGGATAGAGGTCCCCGCGGCATGCCTGCGGTTTCAAGGCGATTCTCTGGAATGCGCCTGGATCCGGGTGAATGTAAGTCGTCTTGATGTGCCATTGATTGCTGACGAACAAACTATGGCGGTTGTTCCTGTCAGCCTGCGGCCGGAATTTGTTGCCGGTACCGCATCCGGTAGTTTCCATCTCCAGTGGACGCCGTCCGGGGGATTAAAATACGGCGGCGACATAATGGTGGATGACGTTGCCGGCAAGGTACCGAAGTTTGAAACTGAATTCGCAGAGCTGGATGCCAGTATTAATTTTTCCGCACCTTCTCGTTTGGTCATTCGAGAAGCTCGGGCGCAGGTGCTCGGAGGAAGGGCGGCCGCCGCAGGGACTTGTGAATTTGTCGGCGGGGAAATTAAGAATCCGTCGTTGGAATTCTGGTTAGATGATGTGACCAAAACCGATACGCTGGTCAATTTATTGCCGGCAGTTGTTCGTGATTTTATTGGGAAAGTTGGGTTTACGAGCCCTGAAGTAGACGGATTGATTTCGTTTCAGCCGGAGCATGCAAAAGTTGACCTTTCCATCGATGGGGATACCGCCGAGCTGCCCGATTTTCCGGTAAGTGTGGATGCCCCCCATTTAGATGTTAAATGGGCATCCGATGCCCGGCGGGTCGTTTTCCAAAATGTTCGGGCAAATGTGTACGGTAGTCCCCTGGAAGGTTCGGGAACATTAAATTTTGAGCAAAAGATGCACTCGAATATTTCTCTGCTGGGGCGCTACCTGCCATTAAAAAGCGGGTTATTGGAGTGGCTTGGACTTGATTTAAAGGGCTGTCAGGCAGAAGGCACCTATGATTTTGATTTGCGGGCACAGCAATGGTGGCCTTCAGGGAAAACATCTGTGGAATTACTGGATAACATGCGGGTAAAGTTGGATTTACGGGATGTTGCGCTGTCGCATCCAGAAGCTGGAAAGTTTGCGGAAAATATCAATGGACATGTCAGTCTGGATAGTGAAGGCATACATCTGTCAAATATGGTCGGCGATTTGTTCGGTATCGGTTGGCGGGGGAGCGGTAGATTGCCGTTTAACGGTAATTCGCGGGGTGTATATGTTCAAGTCGAATCGGAAAATGTTACACTTAATAGACAACTCTATGACCGCCTCCCTTTTGATATCGGTATCGAAGAACTTCAATTAAACGGCCAATGCGAGTTAAAAGCTGATCTGCAGGGCTCCGGAAACGGGGAAAACTTGCTTTCCGGAAATGTAACAACAATTTTACATCATATAGAAATAACTCCCGGACAGACTAGAGTGAGCGCAAGCGGTACCGCCCGGATCAACATTTCCGCTCAAAATTGGAGTAACCCCAGGATTGAAGGGGCGGTTAGCTTAGATGGTGTATCTTATGGCAATCTTGATGGGGATCGATTGTCCGCGGATTTTGTCTATAATGATAGGCAAATTACAATTCCGGAGATGCTTATTGGCGCATATGGAGGAAAAATCAGAATCACTGAAACAAGCATCAATACAGGCAATGGCTCTTGGCAGACAAAAGCTCATCTGACGCATTTGGATCTGGAAACCCTGATAGGGGCATATGGTGTTGAGGGCCGCAATTCTCCCTCCGGTGTGATGCGGGGCGATATTCGCATGGCGGGTCGGCATATGGATGCAGAAACTTTCTCCGGCAAAGGAACCATTAAAATTAGTCGGGGTCGTTTATACAGTTTCCCTTTGTTGGTATCCGTTTTCAATGTAATGGACCTGAAGATGCCCCGATGGAGTCCAGTGACAGATGCTTATGGGGATTTCAGGATTGATAAGGGCCAGTTGATGTTTAAAGACTTGCTTTTTGCTGGGGGATCCGTACCTGTGCATATGGAAGGTAAGATTTTTCTGGGGGGCAAGGGGGAGTTGAAACAAAAACCCATCAATTTTATTGTTACAGTGGCCAAACAGGAGGGAGTATTGGATCAGATACCACTGGTTAACTGGGCAAAGCAATATACATTGGATTATTTGCTGCAGCTTGTCCTTCAGGCCAGGGTTGAGGGAACATTCGGCGACTATGAGGTCACCACTCTGTCAAGCCCTCTGACAGACCCTGTAAGAAAGATGTTCTTCCTGTTGGAAAAGATTACCCCGACGCCGCCGGGTCAGGGCTGATGCCAATTATGACGAATACCCCCAACTCATACCATCGGTTCACCAGCTATGATCGATTTGAAATGTCGCCCCACTATTTGGATTGGGAAAATCAGCCAACCCCTTTTAAAAAATATTCGGGAATCCATCCTGTTAAACTGCCAGAGGTTTCTGACATCTATCGGCTTCCCCTGATTGATGTCTGTCGAAATGCATCCGGGGAGAAGCTGAAGGCCATCCCGGATGCGTCTCAACTGGCCGGAATTCTTGCTTTGGCCTGTGGATTAACGGCAAAAGCCTGTCAGCCAGGGGGAGACTTCTATTTTCGAAGCGCGCCTTCGGCCGGCGCACTGTATCCAAATGAACTTTACCTTGCCTGGCCCGGGATCTCTGATCTGGTTCCAGGTATCTATCATTTCGGTTTTAAACACCGCCAACTAACCCCGTTGCGGGAGGGAAATGTTTCTTCGGTTATTCAACAGGCATTTTTGTCAAACGGATCTGGCACCGGTGCTTTATTTATTGTTTCCGGGATATTTTTCAGGAGTGCCTGGAAATATCGCAGCCGGGCGTATCGTTATGTATTGATGGATGCCGGGCATCTGATCGAAAATCTGCGCCTGGCCATATCTGCGGGCGGGTTTTTGCCAGACCTTGAATTTGCATTCGATGATGGCTTGTTGGAGCGGTTGCTGGGTATTGATACGGAGAGGGAGGGTTGCGTAGGGTGTGTAAGCATTCCGCAACCCCCTACCGCCATGGAATCATACGAAGAAATTGATATCGCTCCGCTTCCGGCCGGGATAGTCGATGCCAGCCGGGTTTCGGAAAAAGAGGTGACCTACGAGGCGATCCTTGATATCCACCGGGCTGGGCGGGAATTAAGCGATTATTCGCCGGAGATGCAGGAGCCAGGGGTCGCCATTGGATTAAAAGCGGATTCATGGATGCCGTTGGATACGATTGCATCGGCTGAGAAGGTTGTGAGAGCACCCGTAATGGATTATGCGGAAGCCGTTTTCCGCCGTCGCTCCCGGCGTAATTTTGTCCGTCAACCAATGAAGGCCGATCAATTCGTCTATTTGTTGGAGCTTTTGTGTATAGCTAAGAATGGAAAAAGCAAAAACCGGCCGGATTATTCGGCGGGTGTCTCTTGCGGCTGTCTTGTGGGGGATGTAGTGGGCGTAGCCCCGGGATTTTATCTCTTGGACAGTGAAAACAGGCAATTCGGCCGGGTATTTGAGGGTAATCGGCTCGGAGAGATGACCGCCATATGTTTGGACCAGGCATGGCTGCAAAATGCGTCTGTGCACTTTGTGTTAATGGCCAATCTGGAAATACTGGATCGGCAAAGCGGTGCCAGAGGCTACCGGTATGCCATGATCACGGCCGGCCGCTTGGGGCACATCATTTATCTGGGGGCTACTGCCCTGGGTATGGGATGCTGCGGCATCGGCGCCTTTTATGATGAAGAAGCCAGACAAATGCTGGGGTTGAATGAGGCATCCGCCATGTTGTATTTACTCGCTGTTGGACCGATTAAATCCGTTCGCTGAGGGTTTGGTTGAATGCCTGCTTTTTGGCCGGGATTGAACGTTTCGAGACGGCATTGTGTTCGCCAGCAACAGGAGCTGCAAACCCTATTCGGTTACCCAGATGGATCAGCAGAAGTTTATGTCAGAGCATCTGGGCATTCCTGCGGTAATGATCGATGTGGATCACGCGGATGTTCGAAAATACAGTAAGGAAAGCAGTTATACGCGTTTGGAGGCATTGCTGGAGATGATTGATGCCAAGCGGGCCGCGTAGGCGGAATGTTGAATGGGTTTTGTTTTTTAAAGGTGGTTTTTTTGACATCCAGGGTATTCAGGAATAGTTTATGGAAAAAAAGTTTTATTTTGGTTTTTGCGTGCATCCGTAAAAATGCATATTTTTTTTAATCCACAATTAGTTGAGGCGTTATCATGAAGACAAAAATTTTTCTTGTACTTTTCCTATCCGGCCTGTTTGTTTTTCAATTTTCCGGCAACGTTTATGCCGAATCATCCGGAACAATGGAACTCGTAAAGCTTCTCACCGACCAGTTGGACGTGACGGAAAAGCAGGCGAAGGGAGGGGCCGGATCACTTTTTAAAATGGCAAAGAACACTCTGTCCGCAAACGACTTTGGAAAGGTGACAGAGGCTCTGCCGGGTATCGACCAGTTGATTCAATCGGCCCCGGAAGCCTCGGAGTCCAAAGGGGGCCTCTCAGAAAAACTGGGTGGGGTTACAAAGGAACTGGGCTCAATGAAAGAGACCGCAGAAAATGTCGACCGATTAACCAAGGTGAAGGATCAGTTCGCTGAACTGGGCATGGATGGGAACATGGTATCCAAATTTATACCGATTCTTTTAGATTATGCTGATACAAAGGGAGGCGAATCGGTCATGAATCTTCTTAAAGGGGCATGGTGATAAGGATAGGAGTTCGTTCGATCACTATGCATCTGTAAATTGGTGAATCGGGATATTGGGCCGAACGAACAAAGCCAAAACAGCCATTGCGATAGATACTGCCATGGCGATACCGAATGCGGCGGCATAGTTACTCACGGCATCGAAGATTCGGCCCATAGAAACCGGACCTAAAATCACGCCAATGGCAAATCCCGACATGATTAACCCCATGATTTTCGGGAATTCCCTTTCTCCAAAACATCGACCGACAAGAATAGGCAGTACAATAGCGCTGCCAGCAATGCCAAACCCCTGAAAAAAGGCAAACAACCATATTGCCCGGTAGTCTTCAACCCACCCGAGGGAAATGACGAAAAACCAGAGAATAAACGATCCGGCCATCAGGAAGATGCCCGTGCTGCTCATTAAATACTTTGGATTGACCCGGTCGCACAGCCACCCGAATATGAATCGCGCCGGGAGAGTGACAAGCAATGCGAATGCCATAAAGCGGGCAGCCATCATCAGGGAGTATCCCATCTGTTTTTCGGCAAAATTTTGAACATTCATCTGGACGCCTGACATCACGAACAGCTGCATGACGAAAACAAGCATTATCAACCAGAAGGAGTATGTCTTTATCGCTTGTCCGGCATCCAATCCAAACGGTTTTTTGTTTTTTTTCGAATCGTTTTCTTCTAACTGGAGGCCGTCAACATGTTGCCCCACGTCCGCCGGTCGGTTTTTCAGAAATAGCAACAAGGGCGGGAGAACGATAAGGTAGTTTAAAACTGCCCCCACTCTGAACGAGTTGCGCCAACCGATCTCTGCAATCAGCCAAGCCACCAGCTGGGGCACAATAAAGCCGCCTACCCCGATCCCCATCATCATAAGCGCCATGGCAAGTCCGCGGCGCCTGTTGAACCAATTGGTGATAAGCGTCTGACCGGGCACCAGGATGGTGGCGGCGCCTACGATGCCGTTGATAAGGTTCAATGCATAAAGATGCCACAACTGGGTGACATAGGACAACAGCATCATCATGACGCCGGCTATGATTACCCCGCTGATGAGAATCCTGCGGACACCGTGTTTGTGAATCATCGCCCCGACAAGCGGATTGGCAAGTCCGAACATTACCGCCCATACCGCGGCGGCCGCCATCAATGCAGATGTGCTGCATCCCAGTTCTTCAATCAAACGGGGCACATAAACGGAAAATGCATAAAATCCGTTGCCGCCTGTATGGATCAGCGTATAAAACATCAATACGACAATCCACCAGCCGTAATATCGTCTATTTTGCCGATGACGCTTTATTATGTATTTGCCCCCTCAAATTGTTGATTAATCTTGATGGCTTCGTAAGCTAATAAAAAGAAGGTAAGCTTAAATGCGAATTTCCTTGCCTACTTTCAGGTCCACATACCGATCTCCGAAAGCCTGCCGGAACTGATCGATGCTCCAGTCCGAGCTGTCATGCGGTGACAGGGAAACGATTTGTGGAGAGACGCGGTTCATGGCGGTGATGGCGCTTTGGACATCTTTTTCAGATAGCCCGCGCCACGGGGGTTTGTCAGAGCCCACAATATGCTGGAGGTTTATGGGGCCCAGCTTGATGCGTCCGCCGTGTACCGGATAGTGAAGGCCGCCGATAATGGCATAAATCGGTTCATCAAAAAGGGCCTGAGCCCGTTCGATGATTCGCTCAATGGTCTGATGGCCACAGCCGATGATAATCACAATGCCTTTGCCTTCAACATTGACGGCAAGCGCGTGTTCAGAGGTGTATCCCATCAAAAAAAGGAAACGGGGGATGGGGCCGATGCTGGCAATCCCTTCTTTTAAGACGGTTGGGCCGTTGATCGTATGGGGAACGGGTTTGGGATTGTGTTTGGACGGTTTCAGGGATACTGGTGTATAGGCCGGAATTTCAGGAACATCAACAGGCGCCCGCGAAAAGCTGAAAGTCTTTTGCTTTTGGTCTTCCATACCGCCCACATGGTCCAAATGGGCGTGGCTGATAAAAATCATGTTCAGATCTTGCGGGGTTACACCGAGTTCATTCATGTTATGGAGCAGTGGCGAGGGATGCTTCTTTTTGGTATTAAACCCCACATCCAGAAGAATTTTGGTATCATCTGCGGAAACCAGGTAGGAAACGCCGGGCTCTGTCTTAAGGGTCGGCTTTTCCGCGTAAAAATCGATCAAGGGTAGGACGGATAAATTCTTGACGCTGCCGAACGGCGTCAATTTTTTGATTTCGGCTGAAGCAATTTCCCGGTCGGCCCGCTCTCTTCCTGATTTGAGTTGAAGTACTTTAATACCAATGAACGCAATAAACAAAAGGATAATGGCAAGCAGTATGTAAAAAAGGATCATCATGATGGTTGTCCTTTTTGTATGGGCAGGCAAGCGCCCCTGGTGGACCGGGGGTGTTTCAAAACGCCCCCGGTTTATTAGTTAAATGTCAATGTTCACAGGCATTCTCACCGGTTTGCAGGGTATTTGAAATATACTGGGACACGATTTCTTCGGGCGGCATAGAGGCTGCACCGGTCAGCACCTTAATGCCATTCTGGATAAACAGTTGCAATGCGCGTCCGCCCATGCCTCCGGTTATGATTATATTGACGCCAAGGCCATTCAGCCATTGCGGCAAAACACCGGGTTCATGTGGCGGTGGCACATGAAGTTGTTTATCTATGGTTTCTGAACCATTGACTTCGAAGATGGCAAATTCCTTTGCGTGTCCAAAATGCAGGGCCAGTTTGCCCTCGGCAAGGGGTATGGCAATTTTCATGTTCTTCATTTTCCTCCTATTATTTACATCCAATGTCCGTTAACATTGGGATTTTTGGCATAGTCGCTCAGTTCGCCGCTTTTAAACTGCTCAACCATATCTTTTACTTTTCCATTGGCATTAATTATAACTCTGATGCCTGCGGTTTCAAGTACTTTAAACGCTTTGGGGCCGCAATTTCCGGTTAACAATACATCGACTTGGCTTCCAACGATGGTTTTCCCGGCCTGAACACCGGCTCCTTGGGGTAATCCCATATTTTGGGTGTTTTCTATCGCCTCGTATTCCATTGTATCCGGATCAACAATGATAAAATAAGCCGCCCGGCCAAAACGGGGGTCAACCTCGGCGTTTAAATCTTTACCGCTCGAAGTAATTGCTATTTTCATTGGGTTTTCTTAAGCCTCCTTGTTTATAAATTATTGAAAAACAGTATGGTTAACTTTTTCCCATATGGCTTTTACCGCCTGTGCGGCTTTGCCGTCCGAGTACTCCACGAGCGTCTTTTGCTCCACCATCGCTTTGGTCATGTCCCGGTCATAGGGAATGGTACCGGCAAAGACGATATTGTGGGTTTCCGCATAATGCTGCATTTTTTCGGCCATCCCGGGATTTAAATCATACTTGTTAACGCAAAGCATGCTCGGCACATTAAGAAATTCAGCCAGTTGATGCACGCGTTCCATATCATGGGTGCCCGAAAGCGTCGGCTCGGTAACAATCAATACGCCGTTTGAATTGGCCATAGATGCGATGACCGGGCAACCGATGCCCGGTGGGCCATCGACAATAATTTTTTCAAGTTTTTCATCTTCGGCCATCTTTTTGGCCTTCTGGCGCAGCAAAGTTACCAGGAGGCCTGAATTTTCTTCGGCAATGCCCAGCTTGGCGTGAACCATCGTACCGTGACGGGTGTCTGAAATATACCATTTACCGCAGGTACGCTGGGGAAATTCAATAGCATCCGCCGGGCAGAAATAAACGCACACGCCGCAGCCTTCGCAGTCAATCTTATCAACCACATAATCTTCGCTGATGGCGTCAAACTGACAGCGTTCACGGCATTCGCCGCACTCCGTGCACAAATCCTGATTGATAACGGCGTAGTGCCCGCCTTTAAACTCTTCCTCATGCCGTATCGTCGGCGTCAGGATTAGATCCATATCCGCAGCATCGACATCGGCATCCACCATTATTTTATTTTTGGCAAGCGCAGCAAAGGATGCCGTCAGGCTTGTTTTTCCGGTTCCGCCTTTTCCACTGATAATGGTTAATTCTTTCATATAACAGACTTCTCTTCTATTTTAAAGTGAATATTAAATAGCCTGGCTCACTTGAGTTGTTCCAGCACATTCTGGTAGAGTGCTTGAAATTTTTCCCTCATCTCGGGCAAGGCCTCCACCATCAAAATTCCGTTGGAATAGGCTACGGCAATATCCCGTTTATCCGGGATTTCCATCATTATCGGAATGTTTTCTTCTTTCGCGTATTCGACCGTCCGGTTATCGCCCACGTCTGCCCGGTTGATGACGATGCCGAAGGGGATTTTCATCAGGCGGGCGGTTTCCACCGCCAGCTTAAGGTCATTCAATCCGAAAGGGGTCGGTTCGGTAACCAGCAGCAGGAAATCGGCGTCTTTGATGGCCGCAATGACCGGGCACGAGGTCCCCGGCGGGGCGTCGACAATATTTAGCGCATTTGCCTGCACATGCTCTTTTACCGCTTCAATCAACGGCGGCGACATGGCTTCTCCTACCCGCATCTGTCCGTGAAAGAACTCAATATGACCGGATCGGCCCTTTTCAAGTTTGCCCAGTTCCCTAGACGATTCGCTGATGGCCCCGGTAGGGCAGGCCATCATGCAGCCTTTGCAACCATGGCACATTTCCGGAAACGTCATGACATATTCCCCCATAACGGCGATGGCGGAAAACTGGCAAATTTGGTCGCATATACCGCACAGATCGCATTTGGTCTGATCCACTTCGGGAATCGGCAGGGTTACGGTTTCGCTTTCCAAATCGGTCGGCTTCAGGAATATATGGGCGTTCGGCTCTTCTACATCGCAGTCGAGGTACCGGACGTTACCATCCACGGATGCGGCGAGATTGGTCGCAATCGTTGTTTTCCCGGTGCCGCCTTTTCCGCTGGCAACAGCGATTACCATAGGTTTTCTCCTTTTACTTGTATATCAAAAAATAATTGTGAGCATATACTCAATTTGAAAATTAAAAAATAAGACCTGATTTGCGGGATGTCAAGCACTAAAAAAGAAAAAGACAAATAATAGGTTTCAGGTTTCAGTAAAGACGCTAAACCTATCCTGACACCTGAACACTGAACACTATAGATAATCGTCCCATTCCATGGGCAGCTTTGTTTTTTTGTTGGTGTTGCATGCCTTGCAGCAGGGCACCACGTTTCCTTTGGTGGATTTGCCCCCTCGGGAAAGCGGGACAATATGATCCATGGTCAGGTCTTTGGCGGGGAATTTTCGGCCGCAATAGTAACAGATGCCTTTGGCGCACTGCCGTTTCCACCACTGGGTCTGGCGGAGCTCCCGGGCCTTGTTTTTTTCACGGCGGATATGCTCATCTGTATCTAAATGTTCAAATTTGTTCATGATTTTCAATTAGTTGGCAATTAGGTCGCGGCAAACCGTTTTGGTCAATCCAGTTGAGTATTTCATATACCAGCTGCTGATAAAACCGCTCACTCCCGCCAAGCCCTTTTCTGCCGAAAAAATAGTTGATTTCCAGAAAAAGCGGCTGTCGGCCGGATTTATTTTCCGGAAACAACAAATCAAACCCGGCCAAATTGATTCCGGTTCGCCTGCAGAATGTTTTTACCGCTTCAACACCAATGTGTTGAGAGTCGGGATCGCTATTCGGATCTATCATTGCCCCCTTTGTGACACCGGCGCAAACCCTATCCAGCTTCTTCTGTATTTTCCAATATGATATCATTTTTTGGTTGATAGCGACAACCCTGAGGCAGCGGCCGGCCGAGGGGATATAGGATTGTACGAGAAACCCTTTTTGTCCGGTTTTTTCATATTTTTCGGCGGTTTTAAGGGCGACTGCCAGGTCTTCGCGGGTTCGAATAAAAATAATGTTGTCGCCTTCCCCGCCCCAGTCAAACTTAAACATGCAGGGATAAGTAAATCCCGGCGGCAGGCGTAGTTTTTCGCCGTGAGCCGGATATTCGCCGATATTTTTGTAAACAAGGGTTTCGGGGTGGGTCGCGCCGATCTTCCGGAAAAGCCTTATCTGGCCGATTTTTCCGGGGTAGCGAAATCTTGCGTCATAGTTGGGAAATACATGCCGGCAGTTTTCCCGGGCAATTTCGTAAAGGCGCCGGGGCGGCCCCTGGGGCAGAATGACGGCGTCCGCCATGGATATGAGCTCTCGATCGGATTGATCTGGCTGCCTTCCGGCGCACAACCGATTTTCATCGCCCACAAAACAGGGATGAAAGGATAGAATCATCAGTACCCCAGCCGCCGCATGGCCCGCGCGTCCCGGCTCCAGTTTTTTTCCACCCGGATAAAGAGCTTCAAGTAAACCGGCATCCCCATCATCCGTTTCATCTCAAGCCGGGCGGCTTTGCCGATTTCCCGGAGTTTGCCGCCATTTTTTCCGATGATGATTTTTTTCTGGGAGTCGCGTTCCACATGAATTTTGGCATAGACCCGGACCAGGTTGGTTTCTTCGTCTTCTTCGATAAGGTCTATGGAAACCGCGGTGGAAAACGGGACTTCCTCTTCAGTCAGATGAAACACTTTTTCCCGGATGATCTCGGTCAGGATAAATTCTTCCGGAATATCCGTCACCATCTCCGGCGGATAATAGGGCGGTCCCTCTGGAAGAAGGTTTTTAAGGACCTCAATCGTTTCATCGATCTGGGTGCCCATTTTTGCAGAAACCGGGTGGATGGATGCGAATGGATAGGCCCGGTGCCATTGATCGATCATCGGGAGCAGTTCGGGTTTTCTGACAAGGTCAATTTTATTGAGCGCCAGCAGCACCGGCCGCTTCCGGTTTTTTTTGAGCCGCTCAAGTATGATGTTTTCTGATTTCGGGTCCGGCTTTGCCGCGTCAGCCACCAAAAGGATCAAGTCCACATCATCAATGGCTGAGAACGCCAGATCCACCATTTTCTGGTTAAACATTTTTTTTGTGAGATGAATTCCTGGGGTATCCAGAAAAATCAGTTGGGCGTCTTGGTGGTGGGCGATGCCGGCAATTCGGTTTCTCGTGGTCTGCGGTTTTTCCGAAGTGATGGAAATTTTTTTACCGATCATGGCGTTCAGAAGCGTGGATTTGCCCACGTTGGGCGGACCGGCGATGGCGATAAAGCCGGATTTAAATCCCTGATATGTATTTGTTGAGTCAGACATTTAAAATTTGTGGATGGCCTTCCTTATGGGTCAAGACCTGTAGGCATGGATGCATCCGTCAGCAAATGATCAATAGCCGCCCATACATCGTTCATGCCCATGCGGGTTTTGGCGGAAAAACAGATCATGTCCTCTTCGGTCATCCCCAGATCTTTGGCAATGGCCTTCAACTGGTTGATCCTTTTGTTTTTGCTCAGTTTGTCCGCCTTGGTCAATACCAGGATGACGGGTATGGAGTGCGCAAACAGCCAGTTGATGAAATTGGTTTCCTCCTCTTTGGGGCGGCGCCGGATATCCAAAATCAGTACCACGCCTTTCAATGTTTGGCGGCTTGACAGGAATTTTTCCACCATCGGGCCCCAGTTGTTTTTTATCCGGGCGGGGACCTTGGCGTAGCCATATCCCGGCAGGTCCACAAATACGGCATCCCCGTTGATATCAAAAAAGTTCAGCAACTGGGTCCGCCCCGGGGTGGAGCTGGTCTTGACAAGGTGCTTTCGGTTGACCAGCGTATTGATCAGAGAGGATTTGCCCACATTTGAGCGGCCGGCAAAGGCGATTTCCGGGGGGCCTTCCGGAGGATATTGTTCCGGTTTTACGGCGCTTTTAATAAACTCTGCCGATTTAACATGCATCTATATCACTTTGTTCAAGGGATACTCGATAATCCCCTCTGCCCCATTTTTCAATAATTCGGGGATAAGGTCCCGAACTATGTCCGTGCTGACCACCGTTTCCACGGAAAACCACTCGGTATTGTAAAGCGAGGATACAGTGGGGGCATTCAGGCTTGGCAGCAGGGACACGATATTTTCGAGTTGGGCTTCTGGGACGTTCATTTTGATCCCCACCAGCTTCTCCGCCACCAGCGCCCCTTTTAGAAGCATGACGATCTGTTCGATTTTTTTCCGTTTTTTAGGTTCCTTCCAGGCTTCATGGTTGGCGATGAACTGAGTGTTGGTCTGCATCATTTCATGGATAACCCTTAATCCATGAGCTTTTATGGTGCTTTCTGTCTCCGTAATTTCCACAATGGCGTCCGCCATTCCGGAGACGACTTTGGCTTCCGTAGCGCCCCATGAGAATTCAACCTTGACGTCTATGCCCTTTTCAGAAAAGTAGCGCTTGGTATAATCCAGCAGTTCAGTGGAAATCTTTTTTCCCTTAAGGTCTTCGATGGTCCTTGCCGGTGAATCATAGGCGACCGCCACAACCCAGCGGGCCGGCCGGGCGCTTACCTTTGAATAGACGAGGTCGGCGACGACATGCACGTCTGACCGGTTCTCCGCGATCCAATCCTTGCCCGTCAGCCCGGCATCCAGGGTGCCGTTTTCTACATTAACGGACATTTCCTGGGCCCGGCAGAGCGAGCAGGATATTTCGGCGTCATTGATCTCGGGAAAATAGCTGCGCCCACTGACGGTGATTTTCCATCCAGAGCGTTTGAACAGTTCGAGCGTGGAGTTCTGGAGACTGCCCTTGGGTATGCCGAGTTTTAATACTGAGCTCATTTTTTGTATACCTCGTCTGGATCAAATACACGGGTTGCTGTTGTTTTGAGGACGCCGTTGTCAAGTTTCCGGAAAAAACAGCTTTTATAGCCAAGATGGCAGGCTGCTCCGCCCACTTGCTCAACTTTTAGCAGAACGGTGTCATTGTCGCAGTCGACCCGGATTTCCTTGACCAGCTGAACATTTCCCGAGCTTTCGCCTTTAACCCATAATTTATCCCGGGACCGGCTGTAATAAGTGGCTTTGCCGGTGTCAAGGGTGTGTTTCCAGGCGGCCTGATTCATAAATGCCAGCATCAGCACCTCGCCGGAATTATAGTCCTGTACGATGGCCGGAGCCAAGCCCCCCATTTTTGAAAAATCAAGTGAAATCATATAAGCCCCTTCGTCGGTATTAACGCTCTAAGATTAATCAAATAATTCTAATGATAGTTGTTGATATGTCAATTTTTTTTTGAGTCAGATGTTTCTTCTGATGCCGCCGGAGGTTGGCGTTCAAACAAACGGGCGAGGTCGCTGTCATTTCTTGACAAGCCGGCGGTCGCCCCTTATATTAGCTAAAATAAAAGACAACCGAGTATAATAATACCGGTAAATTATTCAAGTGGAAAGGAATAAAAAAAATGGCGGAAAATGTTATCGATGTAGGCGACAGCAATTTTGAAAATGAAGTTTTGCAGTCGGATAAGCCCGTACTCGTTGATTTTTGGGCGCCGTGGTGCGGGCCTTGTAAAGCGATTGGTCCGGTTGTTGAAGAATTAAGCAAAGATTTTGACGGCCAGGTTAAATTTGCAAGATGCAATGTGGATGATAATCCGGCGACCCCCAGCAATTATGGCATCCGGGCCATTCCCACCCTTATCGTTTTTAAAAACGGCAAACAGGTGGATCAGATCGTTGGCATGGTTGACAAGTCCAAACTCGAAGCGAGCATTAAAAAAGGCCTATAATGGATAAAAACGGATACGACCTTGTTATTATCGGTGCCGGGCCGGCGGGGTTGACCGCTGCGATTTATGCGGCACGCGCTAAACTCAATATTTTAGTCCTTGAGAAATCCGCGCCTGGCGGGCAGATATTGGTTGCAGATTGGATTGAAAATTATCCGGGCTTTACGGAAGGCCTGAGCGGTGCCGATCTGATTATGAACATGACGGAGCAGGTCAAACGATTCGGTGTTACCATCGAAACCAATGAAGTTTTATCCATTGATATTGCCCATTCGGTTAAACAGCTGCAGCTTAATGACCGGCAGGTGGCGACGAAAAGTGTAATTATTGCCTCAGGTGCCTCCCCTAAAAAACTCGGGATTCCGGGCGAAGAGAAGTACTATGGAAAAGGGGTTTCAGCGTGCGCCACATGTGATGCACCGTTTTTTAAAAACAGCGTTGTGGCTGCTGCAGGCGGCGGCAATACCGCGGTGCAGGAAAGTTTATTTCTAACGCGGTTTGTGGATAAAGTTTATCTGATTCATCGCCGTGACCAGCTGAGAGCCGATAAACTCTTGCAAGAGCGGGCATTTGAGAATAACAAGATTGAAATAGTCTGGGATTCGGTGTTGAAGTCGATAAACGGCTCAGAAGCGGGTGTTTCAGGTGTTACAGTTGAGAACGTCAAAACCGGAGAAACCTATGATTTGGACGTGGAAGGCTGCTTTGTGTGGGTGGGGACGACCCCCAATACGGGATTTTTAAAAGATACCGACATCAAACTTAATGAGTGGGGGTTTGTCGAGGCTAACAGCCGAATGGAGACATCTGTTCCCGGTATTTTTGCTGCGGGTGATGTTAGGGATACGCCATTGAGGCAGGTTTCTACAGCAGTCGGTGACGGCGCTATAGCTGCTTCAGAGGCTTCTGAATATATTGAAAATTTGGATCGATAAGTGTTAACTCTTCCCAAGGTTTAAAAATCCATTGATAAAACGAATTATTATATGCTTACTGATAATCGTGCTTGGAATTTATGGGTGCTCTGGCCTTGGGCCCAAGGAAGAAAAAACGGCTACCCAGCTGACTGAAGAGGCCCGAGAAGAATTTGCGGACAAGAACTACAAAAGCGCCATTGAAGCCTATACAAAATTGATGGACTGGTATCCCTTCAGTGAGTTTGCCAAAGAAGCGGAGCTGAAGGTTGCAGATGCTCATTATCGTTTAGAGGAATATGAACAGGCTATAGCCGCCTATGAGAAGTATGAGCGGCTGCATCCCAGTGACGAAAAGATCCCTTATGTGCTCTATCAGATCGGGCGTTGCTATTTTGATCGCATGGAGGGCATGGATCGGGATCAGACCTTTACGGGAAACGCGCTTCATGTGTTCAGACGCCTTGAAAAAAGATTCCCTGACAGTGAATACGCCCAAAAGACGGAAAAACATATCCAGCGATGTTTAAGAACTCTTGCCAGGCATGAGTTTTATGTGGGTGAATTCTATTTCAAGCAGAAACATTACAAGGCCGCACTGAAACGATTCTCAAATGTGATGAACAATTATCCTTCCGATTTTCTTCTGCTTCGCCACAACACCATGAAATATATCGAGCGGTGCCGGGAACAATTGAACGCCCGCGCCGAGTCCGATGGAGAAAAACCCGGCTTTTTTCAAAAAATCTTTACAAACAACTAATTTTCATGTAATTAATCCTGATGGTTTCGTAAAAAGCAGGGCATACCGTTGGAACGGCTTTTTGCAGAAAGTAACTCAAAAAGTCATGATGGTGTTGCAATCAAACATTTAAAAATTTTGATAGGGAATCAACAATGTCTAAAAAATGTGATATATGCGGGAAAAAGCCGCTGGTCGGAAATCATATCAGCCATGCCCATAACCTGAATAAACGGCGGTTTAATCCGAACCTGCAGCGTGTTAAGGTGATTCGAAACGGCCGGGTTGAAAAAATCAACGCCTGCACCCGGTGCATTCGGGCCGGGTTGGTTGAGAAACCCCCCAAGTAGTGTCCATCCATAAATGGCTAATTTGCCCAATTTCTGTGTCAGGCTCAAATTTTAATCCTCAAAATACTCCCAGTATGTCTGCGGTTAAAATTTTCGCCTTCCTTGAACTTGAACAAATTATCTTATTTATGGATGGACACTAAATCGGATGGACACTAGATAGGAATGAAGGTTTCGTAGTCCGTTTCAGCCATGGCGGGACGGATGGCGATTAAAGCCGTCGAATCTCCTGGATGGTATCCACTTTTTTGAGCTTGGCCATTACGTTGTCCAAATGAGTAAGGTTGGCCACGGTAATCGTAAAATAGCCGGTGACTGTTTTATTGGGCTGACTTTCCAGTTGAACATCAATGATATTGGCATCCGCCTGACTGATCACCGATGTAATTTCCGCCAGCAGACCCTGGCGGTCCTTGGCCCGGCATTTTAATTTGACCGGAAAGGAACCGATGGCATCCTGCTTCCATTCAACTTTGATCTCCCGTTCCGGGTTCATTTTTATGGCGTTCACGCATCCTTTCCGGTGTACGGTTACGCCTGAACCGTGGGTGATATAGCCGGTAATGGGGTCTCCGGGAACCGGTTGGCAGCATTGCCCGAATCGTATAAGGATATCATCCATACCATCCACTACCACACCCTGCTCGTCGCGTTTTTTTTTGTCCCGCCGACGGCTGATAAAGCGGTCAATCAGCGTTTCTTCTTTTCTCGGTTTTTGCCCTTCTTTTAGGCGCCTGATAAGTTGGAGCGGCGTAATTTTCCCATAACCTACGTTGGCAATCAGGTCATCTATGGTTTTGAAGTTAAATTCATTTGCTATGTTCTGCATTTCAGGGGAATTGAGTTTTTCATGAAAATTCAGGCGATACTTTCGAAACGCTTTTTCGCACATTTCCCGGCCCAGTGTGAGGCTTCTCTCCTTTTCCTGGCGTTTTATCCATTGCCGGATACGGGAACGGGCTTTTCCGGTTTTTACATAGGTCAACCAGTCCTTGCTGGGCTGGTGTCCCTTGGTGGTTATGATTTCAACAATATCGCCCGTTTTTAATTCATATTGAAGCGGAACCAAACGTCCGTTGACTTTGGCGCCTGTGCATTGGTGACCGACTTCGGTATGGATCAGGTAGGCGAAATCAATAGGAGTAGCCCCCTTGGGAAGATTTTTGACGTCGCCGTTCGGCGTAAACACATAGACTTCCGCCGGAAAAAGATCAATCCGGACATTTTCGAGGAATTCATCCGGATCGCCGTAATTATCCTTATGATTTTCTACAAGATTTTGAAGCCATTCGAAATTGCTGAGGCTCTCTTTGTCCGTAATTTTTCCCTCTTTATAGCTCCAATGTGCGGCAATTCCTGAATTGGCCACCCGGTCCATCTCCTTGGTCCGGATCTGTACTTCCATGCGCTCCCCATAGGGCCCGATAACTGTCGTGTGCAAGGTCTTATATCCGTTTGGCTTGGGAAATCCGATATAGTCTTTAAATTTTGTTGGAACAGGGCGCCAATTGGCGTGGATGATGCCCAGGGCTTCATAGCACTGGGGTATGGTGTCCATGATGATACGGAAAGCAATAATGTCATAAATCTCTTCAAAGCTTAAATCCTGAGAAAGCATCTTTTGGTAGATGCTGTAGAACTGTTTGTAACGGCCGTAAATCCTGACAGGCAGATTTGCTTCTTGCATCTTTTCGCCGATTACTTTTTTGACCGTTTCCACATAATGATCACGCTGAATCTGATCCTTGCTGACCAGGTTCTTGATCCATTCATATTCCTCAGGTTGGTTAAAATAAAAGGATATTTCTTCCAGTTCGCGTTTGATCCAGTATATCCCCAGCCGCGCTGCGATAGGAGCATAAATGTCCAACGTCTCTTGGGCAATTTTACTCTTCTTGTTTTCGGATTGGTGGAAATGAAGGGTCCGGGTATTATGGAGCCGGTCGGCCAGCTTGATAAGGATAACGCGCAGGTCGTCGGCCATGGCAAGGATCATTCTTCTTAAATTCTCCGCCTGACGGGCCTGGACCGTATTTAAGGAAAGCTTGCTGATTTTGGTGACGCCGGCAATAATTTTTGCGACTTCTTCCCCGAATCGATCCTGAATATCTTCTATGGTTGCGTGGGTATCCTCCACCACATCATGAAGAAGGCCGCAGGCGATGCTGGTGGTGTCAAGATGCATGTCTGAAAGTATATTGGCGACTTCCAAAGGATGCGAAAGATAGGGCTCACCACTCAAACGTACCTGTCCCTCATGTACTTTGGCCGAATAAACATAGGCCCTATTGACAATATCGATATCCGCATCCGGATAATAGTCGTTTATTTTGTCAAGTATGTCGGTGATGCGTATCATGCTTTAATTCATCATCAATATGCCTTGGCGAAAACCACCCGCTTGCGGCTTTTTTCCCCGCATTCAATACATTTACCGCTTTCATTTTCCGCCTCAAACGGGACGCATCTGATGGATACATTCAGCCGGTCTTTTATGCTGGCCTCGCAGGCCTCTTTTCCACACCAATGGGCCAGTGCAAATCCGCCGTGAATTTCCGGCTTTTCCTTATTTTTTGGAGTGAAAAAGGCATCAAATGTATTGATATCATCAATTACACACGTATTAGCCTCCCTGAATGCCAGCGCGCGATCAAACAGCGCCTGCTGGATATCATCCAAAATGTCGCCGATGGTGGCTATGAACTCATCTTTTTGTATGGCGATTTTATCCTTGGGGTCCCTGTCGCGGCGACCGACAAAAACCGAATCCTTTTCAATATCCTTGGGGCCGATTTCTACCCGCAGGGGAACGCCTTTTTTGATCCAGTCCCAGTTCCTGGCCCCGGTGTTGCGGGTGTCAACTTCGACATTGATCGGCCGGTGATAATAGCATTTTTCCCGCAAGCGGGCGGCCAGCGCATCCGTGTATCCCATGACCGTTTCCCGGTCCTTTTCAGATCGGATAATCGGCATCAAAACCACATGCGCCGAGGCGATCCGAGGCGGCAGCACGATACCGTTATCATCGCTGTGGGTCATGATCAGGCCGCCGATCAACCGGGTCGATACCCCCCATGATGTCGTCCACACATAGTCTTCAGTTTCCTGGGGGGTTTGAAATGTGATGTCGGAGGCCCGGGCGAAATTCTGTCCCAGAAAATGGGATGTTCCAGCTTGAAGGGCTTTTTTGTCCTGCATCATGGCCTCGATGCATGTGGTCGTTTCCGCCCCCGGAAATTTTTCCGCCGGGGTTTTTTCACCAATGATGACCGGCATGGCCATATACTCTTGGACCACTTTTTTGTAAAGGTTCAGCATCATATGGGTTCGATCGATGGCCTCCTGGCGCGTAGCATGCGCGGTATGACCTTCCTGCCATAAGAATTCGCTGGTTCGCAGAAATATGCGCGTCCGCATCTCCCATCTTACCACGTTTGCCCACTGGTTGATTAGAACCGGCAGGTCCCTGTAGCTCTTTATCCATTTGGAAAACGAATCCCCAATAATGGTTTCCGAAGTGGGGCGTACAATCAGCGGTTCCGTAAGTTTGCCGGCCGGCACCAGGGCGCCGTCCTCGTTTTTTTCAAGTTTGTGGTGGGTCACAACCGCGCACTCTTTGGCGAATCCCTCAACATGCTGGGCCTCTTTTTCGAGAAAATTGATGGGGATAAAAAGGGGGAAGTAGGCGTTTCTGACGCCGGTTGCCTTGAACATGTCGTCCATTATCCGCGTTATATTTTCCCATAGGGCGTAGCCCCAGGGTTTTATAACCATACATCCGCGCACCGGCGACAATTCGGCCATATCCGATGCTTTTATGACTTCCTGGTACCATTCCGGGTAATTTTCCTCCCGTGTAGGACGAATCGCGGTCTGAGCCTGTTTCATGGGTCTCCTTCTGATTGCAGTTATTAAGTATTCCTTTCAAATTCATCAACTTCCTTAAGAAGCGCGTCCAGTAATTCATCTTGGGGAATTCTGCGGACTATTTTGCCGTGTTTAAATAAAACCCCGCTGTTTTTGCCGCCGGCAATGCCGATATCAGCCGCTTTGGCCTCGCCAGGTCCGTTTACCGCGCACCCCATGATGGCGATTTTAATCGGGATCGTACGGGTCATAAGTTCCTTCTCAGCGGCTTCAGCCAGTGAAAACAGATCGAACTGGCAGCGGCCGCAGGTCGGGCAGGAGATGATTTCCGGTCCCCGCCGGCGGATGCCCAGTGCTTTTAATATTTCATAGCCTACACGCACTTCTTCAACCGGGTCCCGGGTTAAAGAAACCCGGAGCGTATCGCCGATACCCTCTGCCAGAAGCATGCCGATACCCATAGCGGATTTGACAATCCCGGCATATAGGCCGCCCGCCTCGGTTATGCCCACATGAAGGGGAAAATCCGTTTTTTCGGACAACTGCCGGTAGGCGGAAACCGTCTGTGGCACATCCGTGGATTTGATGGCCAGCTTTAGCTGATCAAAATCTAATTCCTGCATCAAGTCAAGATGCCGCAATGCGCTTTCGACCAATGCCTCAGCCGAGGCCGCCCCATGCCGGGAAAGAATGTCTTTTTCAAGTGAGCCGGCATTTACTCCGATCCGAATGGGAATAGCGTTTTTCCTGGCTGAGTCGACCACCGCCTTTATTTTCTCGCGTCCGCCTATATTCCCGGGATTGATCCGCAGGCCGTCTGCCCCGGAGCGTGCTGCATCGATTGCCAAGCGGTAGTCGAAATGGATGTCCGCAATTAAGGGAATATGTATTTCTTTTTTAATCGTCGGTATTGTTTGAGCGGCTTCTTTATCCGGTATCGCTACCCGGATAATTTCACACCCGGCCTGTTCAAGCTGGTGGATCTGGGCGATGGTCGCCGGAATATTGCGGGTGTCAGTGTTGGTCATGGATTGTACCGCGATCGGGGCATTGCCCCCGATTGGGACATTCCCGATAAATATTTGCCGGGTCGAGCGCCGGTTGATTGCAAAAGCCATATATTCAATCCGAAAATTTTATATAAGCTTATATGGGAAATTTCGATAAGGGTCTGAGTCGGATGCAGCCGATCTAACCTATATGCCTATTTGATTAACAGAGCACTAGTTCTTATTCAAGTCAAACCCGGGATCTAAGAGGCATACTTTACGTTGTTAATAGAATACGCTTGTGATTGTAGCCGATTTTTTTTAATTTGTATAATGCGATGTTATTTTTTCAATTATAGGCCTGTAAGGAGAGACAGAAATGGAAGCCGAACATTCCGGGATTTCCGAGGAAGTAATTCATAAAGCTTTAAAAAACGCTGCTCCAGACGGCGAACTGACGTGTCAGGCTGCGTTTGAAGTCGCTGAATCGTTAAATATATTACCCGCCGTCGTCGGTGACCATGCCGACAAAATGGGGTTGCATTTGGCAAAATGCCAGCTCGGCCTGTTTGGCTACAAACCGCACAAAAAGATTGTAGAACCATTGGAGTCAGTGGATGCGTCGTTGGCTGCGGCTATTCGGAAAGGCCTTGATGATAACCGGCTGCCGTGTAAAACCGCCTGGGAAATTGCCGATTGCTTGAATATTTCTCGAATGACAATCAGCGCCGCCTGCGAAACCCTTGGCGTAAAGATCAAATCCTGTCAAATCGGCGCTTTTTGACTTCGCCTTACCCCATTTGGAGAAAGGGGTTTGACCGCTTTTCCTGCCCGATGGTGGTGGTAGGCCCGTGGCCGGTATATACCGTTACATCATCGCCCAGCGGAATGAGTTTGTTTTTTATGCTGGCAATTAAAGTGTTGAAGTCGCCGCCGGCAAAGTCGGTCCGGCCGATTGAGCCGGCAAACAGGGTGTCTCCCACAAATACGATGCTGTCCGCATGAAAGGAAACACCGCCCGGTGAATGGCCCGGTGTATGCAGTACCTTGAATGTGATCTCCCCGAAAGTAATCGTATCCCCCTCATCAATGGTCTTATCCGGCGGCGGCGAGCTGTCCGCGGAAAGACCGAATGATGCGGCGGCCTGCGGCAGAGACGCCAGCATGGATGCGTCCTCGGCATGTATCAAAAGCTCGGCACCGGTAGCATCCTTCATTCGTCGGTTGCCGCCTACATGATCAAAATGCCCATGGGTGTTTAATATATATTTAAGCGTCAGTTTGGCGTCAGCCAGTGCCATTAGAATTTTATCCGTATCATCGCCGGGATCAATGACAGCCGCCTGTTTGGTGTTTTCACAGCCGACGATATAGCAGTTGGCCATTATCGGTCCGACAGCAAGCGTTTTAATGATCAAGGACGCCTCCCTATTTATTCGTTTTTTCTTTTTTTGCCTGCTCGGCGATTTCCACGATGCTGGCGAGTTTGTTTTTGGGCTGGGCTGCTGCCTTCTCAACCAGTTGCTCGAATACTTCAGCCGGCAGGTTGGCTTTCAGATAGGATTCCACGTCAAAATATTCCCACCAGCAGTCAAATATTTTCCAGCACGGATTGTCATCCTCGCCGCTTATCAAGCAATAGCGAAATGATATCCGGCTTCCCAGCCGCGGACATCGCCGTTCCAGGTTGTTAATATCGTTGTCGTCCATATTTGAATTTTATCTTTTACTTGTGTTTCAAATGCTGCGGCTTCGGAAAATCCGCATAAATTTTTTCGCATTCTGCAATTTCGTCCATTGACAGTACGATATCCTTGATTTGCCCGGAAAGGTAGCTGTCATAAGCAGTCAGATCCAGTAGCCCGTGGCCGCTCCAGTTAAATAGAATCACCTTTTCTTTGCCTTCTTCCTTGGCTTTCAGGGCCTCGTCGATTACTGTTGCCAGCGCATGGTTGGTTTCCGGAGCCGGTAGAATTCCTTCAGTCCGGGCGGCCAGGATGCCTGCCTTAAAAACTGCATTTTGTTTGACGGACTTTGGCTCGAGCAGTCCCTCATCAACCAGCTGGCTCACCAAGGGGGCCATACCATGATAACGCAGGCCGCCGGCATGGAAGGGCGGCGGGACAAAGGCGTGCCCCAGGCTGTGCATGGGAAGAAGCGGGGTATAGCGTGCCGTATCCCCGTGGTCATAAACAAACGGTGCTTTGGTAAGCGTCGGGCAGCCGGCCGGTTCGACAGGATAAATTTCGATTTGTTTGCCGTTGATTTTGTCTAAGACAAAGGGGAAGGAAAGACCCGCAAAATTACTTCCGCCGCCGGCGCAGCCGATGATGATATCAGGGTAGTCACCTGCAAGCTCCATTTGCTTCTTAGCCTCAAGGCCGATAATGGTCTGGTGCAAAAGAACGTGGTTTAAGACGCTGCCCAGGGAATAGCGTGTTTGTCCGCTTTCATCCGCTACCGCCTCTTCTATGGCCTCGCTGATGGCTATGCCAAGGCTGCCCGGGGTGTCCGGGTCCTTCTCCAGGGCCTCACGGCCGGCCTTGGTTTCATTGCTGGGGCTGGGAATGCAATTGCCGCCCCAGCTGGCCATCATAATTTTTCGGTAGGGTTTCTGGTCAAAGCTGATTCGGACCATATAAATTTTGCATTCCACACCGAACTGGGCACAGGCAAATGCCAGGGCACTGCCCCACTGGCCGGCACCGGTTTCCGTGGTCACCCGTTTGATACCAAAGGCTTTGTTGTAGTAGGCCTGGGCAACAGCGGTGTTGGGCTTGTGGCTGCCGGGCGGGCTGAGGCTTTCATTTTTATAGTAAATCCTTGCCGGTGTATCCAGTGCCTTTTCAAGAGCAACGGCTCTTACCAGTGGGGCCGGCCGCCAAATGTTCAAAACGCTTAGAACCTCCTCCGGGATATCGATCCACCGTTCAGTGCTGGCTTCCTGCTCGATCAGGTTCATCGGGAAAACCGGTGCCAGCTGGTCCGGCGAGACGGGATTGCCGTCAGGCCCAAGTGGCGGATTGAGGTTGACATCGGCAAGGATATTATACCACTGCCGCGGAATTTCATCTTCCCGAAGTATGTATTTCTTCAATTCCATGACTGACTCCTTTACTTTTTAACTTGTCTTTATACAGATTGATCGTGATTTTTGCGAATGTCAGGTTCAGGATCAGTCACCGCCGCGGCAGGCGATGAATCATGCCCATGGTGTTGCCGAACCGCATCCAAAACGCCATTGACAAACGGACCGGTTTCTTCGGTCCCGAATTTTTTGCTGATTTCAATGGCCTCATTGATGGAGACCTTGTCCGGAATATTCTCGCAGTGAAGCATTTCAAAGGTTGCCAGACGGAGTATATTCCGGTCCACGCTGCTCATACGATAAATTTTCCAGTTGCTCGAATACCGTTCAATGATACCGTCCAATTCGGATCGATGGTCAATAACCCCCTTGACAAGGTGCCGACAAAATTCAGAAGGCGCCTGCTTAGGGAGCAGCAGTTTACTGACGTCCTTGAACAGCTCATCTGTTTCATCTCCCAGCATATCCATGCAATATAGGATCTGCAGGGCCAGTTCTCTTGATTTGTGGCGCGTGCTCATGGATGTTTTTACTTAAACGATCCTTCCATGGAATCGATTAAATTGGTCATTTCAATGGCTGCCACTGCCGCACTCCACCCTTTGTTCCCGGCCTTGGTACCCGCCCGTTCAATCGCCTGCTCGATCGTATCGGTGGTGATGATACCGAAAATAACCGGAACCCCGGTTTCCAGGCTTACCGAGGCTATCCCCTTTGAAACCTCGGCGCTGACATAGTCGAAATGGGGTGTTGACCCGCGGATAACAGCGCCAAGGCAAAGTACGGCATCATGCTTTCGGGCCTGCGCCACTTTTTTGGCGATCAGTGGGATCTCAAATGATCCGGGAACCTTCAAGATATCAATCGCCTCATCTGATACGCCGCTTCTCTGCAAGGCATCGATGGCGCCGCTTAACAGTTTGTCTGAAATAAAATCGTTGAAACGGCTGACGATCAGCGCAAACCGTTTCCCTTCAGCTACCAGATTCCCTTCAATGACGTTGGGCATGGTTTTATCCTTCTAAGTAACTTAACGGTTTAAGGTTTAAGGTATAGGGTATAAGGTTAAAAAAATCAAAAGCTTAGCCATGTAAAGCGGACAAGCAAAACTCATCCGTCAATTCCACCGGCCCAACGAAATTTGCACGATCTATGTAGCGGAAGGCTTTAGCCTTCCATTGGACGCGGTTTGTCACATCGGCCGTTTCTGCGAATGGCGGGCTAAAGCCCGCCGCTACATCGTATTTACGATATACGTTAAGGGGTCGTATCAAAATTAAGGTAATGCCCCATCTTCAGCCGTTTGCATTCGAGGTAGCACCGGTTGTATTCGTTCG
>JAGYOX010000260.1 GCA_018399235.1 Desulfobacterales bacterium
TTGGACTTCTAAGTAACTTAACGGTTTAAGGTTTAAGGTATAGGGTATAAGGTTAAAAAAATCAAAAGCTTAGTGCCTCAGTGCCTCAGTGCCTTTAACCTGTCGCAAAAGTTACTGCAAAGCTCGGTCCCGGGCCTCGGCCCGGGGGGAACACTTTTAAATAAAAACTGAGCATATTTTTTTTAGCTTGGCTTACGAAGCCCTAAAACAAGGAGACAGGAAATGGCGCAGGAAATTGCAGACAGGCGGGATATCGATTTCGTGATATGGGAGCAGATGAACGGCGAAGAACTTTTAAAATTCGATGTTTATAAGGATTTCAACCGAAAAGCATGCGATATGATTATTACCGAGGCCCGCAAGCTGGCCATTAATGAGCTGCTTCCGACGTTACAGGACGGTGACCGCGAAGGGGTGCGGTTTGAAGACGGTACGGTAAAGGTGCCGGAAAGTTTTCATAGGGTACATAAATTGCTGCTTGATGGTGAGTGGGGTAATCTTTCAGTCCCGCCGGAGATGGGAGGACAGGGTGCACCGGGACTGGTGGCGGCTGCAGCGGCGGAATACTTCATGGGCGCTAACTGGCCTCTATTCGTATATGCATCCATGGGTACCGGCACGGCGGATATGATTCAAAAATTCGGTACGCCGGAACAGCGGCAAATGTATGTAAAAAATCTGGTTTCCGGAAAATGGGGCGGCACCATGCTCCTGACTGAGCCGGAGGCGGGTTCGGATGTCGGGGCTCTCACCACCTCTGCGATTCGCAATGAAGACGGCACGTACTTTCTGAGCGGCAACAAGATTTTTATTACAAACGGCGAACACGACCTTTGCGAAAACATCATTCATCCCGTGTTGGCCCGCATAGAAGGGGATCCGCCCGGGACAAAAGGTATTTCGATTTTTATCGTTCCCAAATTTCTAATCAATGAAGACGGTTCCATAGGAGAGCGAAATGATATTGTCTGCACCGGTACAGAAGAAAAGCACGGCGTCCACGGGAGTGCGACCTGCAGTATGGCAATGGGATCTAAAGGCAAGTGCGTAGGTTTCCTGCTTGGAGAGGAACGGCAGGGCATGAAGATTATGTTCAATATGATGAACAGCGCACGGATGGCTACCGGGCTGCAGGCATTGGCCTATGCGTCCTCGGCCTATATGCTGGCCGTCAATTATTCCCGGGAAAGAATCCAAGGGCGTGATTTGATGGACTTCTTCGATCAGGCAGCACCTTCTGTGGCCATTATCAAGCATCCAGACGTAAGACGAAGCCTGCTGCTGATGAAATCCTATGTGGATGGCATGCGCAGCCTTTTCTATTACATGGTTTCCTGTCGGACCCGATCAATACTGGCCGAATCAGAGGCGGAACGGGAATTCAACAATGACCTCTTCGAGCTTCTCACGCCTGTTATAAAGGATTATCTGGCGGTGTACGGCTATGAGGTCTGCGTGCAGGCCATCCAGATCTTCGCCGGCGTCGGATATTCCAAGGATTACCCGGTGGAACAGTATGCCCGGGACTGCAAAATCACATCTATTTACGAGGGCACCAGCGGAATACAAGCCATGGACCTTCTCGGCCGCAAGATAGGTATGAAAAAGGGACAGGTCTTTGCCGGCATGATTGGAGAGATGCACAAAGCAGCGGCAAGGGCCAAGGAATACGAGGCCCTTGTGCCCCTGGCCGAAAAAATTGAAAAGGCCTCAAACCGGCTCGGTGAGGCAGCCATGAAGATAGGCAAATTGGCATTGTCTGAAGCTGTTAAGACCGCTTTCGCCCATTCCTGGCCATTTCTTGATGCCTTGGGAGACGTGATTATGGGCTGGATGCTGATCTGGCGGGCAGAGGTAGCATCGGCTGAGTTAAGAAAGGGGACAAAGAAGAAGAATGAGGCTTTTTATAATGGCCAGGTCAGAACCGCGGAATTTTTCATCCGTACAGTGCTGCCCGTAAGCATGGGCAAACTCGAGTCCATCTTGGACGGTTGCGATGCAGCCATTGAAATAGAAGACGCCGGATTCGGTGGGGTGTAAAAAAACAAGAGGCCGCGCAACGGAACAGTCGAGCATCGTTCAGGAAAAAAGGATAAAACTAAGGTGATTCTGAAAAGGTTCTTGCTCTGCTGATTTACTCCCGCCAGTGAATTCTTTTTTGTAGAGATTTAATACGCAGTTAAGGAAAAA
>JAGYOX010000261.1 GCA_018399235.1 Desulfobacterales bacterium
CCGCCGCTACATCGCATTTACCATTGATGGCCATGAAATCACTTTTATACTCGGGCCCGGGCGACTTCCTTTCTGAAAAAATGCCGCGCCAAAGGAATAAACCGCTTTTTACGAAACCATCAAGAATAAGAGTAAAAGCGTCGTTTGCTATCCGGTTGGCCCCGAGCCGTATACCTGGTCGGAGACAAAATTTTCATATTGTTTGAAATTTTCAGTAAAAAGATCCGCCAGTTCTTTTGCTTTCCGGTCATAAGCGGCCTTGTCATTCCAAGTATTTCGCGGTACGAGGATTTCGGAAGGCACATTCGGGCATGAGGTCGGAACACTGAGGCAAAAAATCGGATCCTGCATATATTCAACATCATCCAAACGGCCCTCCAGGGCGGCATTGAGCAGCGCCCGGGTATATTTAATGGAAATCCGTTCACCAACACCATAGGGACCGCCGGTCCAACCGGTATTCACCAGCCAACACCGGGCATTATTTGCTTCAATTTTTTTTGCCAGCAATTTGGCGTATTCACTGGGGTGCAGCGGCATAAACGGGGCCCCGAAGCAGGCGCTGAATGTGGCTTTTGGCTCTGTTACCCCTGCTTCCGTGCCGGCGAGCTTTGCCGTGTATCCAAGGAGGAAATGGTAAGTCGCCTGGTCAATCGTGAGCTTTGAAATCGGCGGCAGAACGCCGAATGCGTCAGCAGTTAAGAAGACAATATTTTCCGGATGACCGCCCATGCCTTCTTTGACAACATTATCCAGATGCGTCAGGGGATAGGCGGCCCGGGTATTTTCCGTAATGCTGTCATCGTCTAAATCCACATACCGCGTTTCCTCATCGCAGACCACGTTCTCGAGAATGGTGCCGAACTTGCGGGTGGTTTCATATATTTCAGGTTCCGCCTCTTTTGACAGGCGGATGACTTTTGCATAACACCCCCCCTCAAAATTAAAAATTCCGTCATCACTCCAGCCATGCTCGTCATCCCCTATTAAAGCGCGTTTCGGGTCTGCTGAAAGGGTGGTCTTCCCCGTACCGGAAAGTCCGAAGAGTAGTACTGTATCTCCTTTTTCGCCCACATTGGCACTGCAGTGCATGGACAGGACGTTATTCTGGGGAAGGATATAATTTAAAGCCGTAAATACGGACTTTTTTATCTCACCGCCATAGTAGGTCCCGCCGATTAGCACCAGTTTTTGGGTAAAGTTGACCAGGATAAAGGTTTCGGAATGAATATCGTCCAATTGGGGGTTGGCCAGGAATTTGGGCATGGCAATCACGGTGAACTCCGGTGTAAAATGGGGCAGCTGTCTGCGGTCGCGTATTCGGATCAGAAGGTTTCTGGCAAAAAGGGACTGCCAGGCATATTCGGTAATCACCCGGACCGCAAGACGGTATTTTTCATCAGCGCCGGCATGCACATCCTGGATAAACAGCTCACGGTCCTGCATGTAGGCCTTAAGCCGCTCAAAAATATTTTCAAATTTTTCAGAATCATATGCTATATTCACATGGCCCCAGTTAATTTTGTCTTCCGTGTCTTTATCCCGGACAATGAATTTGTCATTGGGGGCGCGTCCTGTGCTGATGGGTGATTCCGTTGGCCGCACGACCACCAGCGGCCCCAAATGGGAGATGACCCCTTCGCCCCTTTTTGTCGCCTGTTCATACAGTTTGCTAGAGCACAAATTCCAGTGGACTTTTTTGACATTCCGGATACCTAAATATTCAAGACCGGGCTCCACTTTTTTTAGCTCATAAAAAGGTTTCATAATTCCTCCCTAAAAAAAATATAATTACCCGCAGCACATTGGCTAAAGCCAATAAAACTAGCGTATTAAGTCACGAAAGCCTACCAATAGAGGCATTAAGTAGGCTTATCAGGTTCAGCGCGCTGCCAGCCGCTATTTCCGTTCCGATGCCTCTTGCCCCAGCATCCGAACCAACCAGGTAAAGCCCTTTCACCGGTGTTTCCAGGCCCGGCCGCCGGTTTCCCACCTGGTCCGGGTACTGGCCGATACCGATGGCCTCACCGGCGGGAGCAGATGGTGCGCTATTACGGCTATTACTCGAATAAGGCCCGCTGCATGCGAAAAAAGGCTGGCGTCGATAACAATGTGCCGGCCATGATGGCGCCAACACTGGCACCTTTGGCCATGCGGCGGAA
>JAGYOX010000262.1 GCA_018399235.1 Desulfobacterales bacterium
CTCAATTTAAAGGGCCAAAAATGACAATTTTTTATTTTTATCAGACAATTAAATATTATGCAACAAATCTGAGGGGAAAGTATAAGGAATAAGGTATAGGGGATTGGGTATAAGGTGTAAGGTATAGGGTATAAGGTTTAGGGTTTAGGGTTTAGGGTATAAGGTATAAGGTTTAGGGTTTAGGGTTTAGGGTTTAGGGTATAAGGTATAAGGTTTAGGGTTTAGGGTTTAGGGTTTAGGGTATAAGGTGTAAGGTATAGGGTTTAGGGTTTAGGGTGCAAGGTTTAGGGTGCAAGGTGCAACACTTACGATTTTCAGTGTTCAGGTTTCAGGACAGACTTCTTACTCAAGACTTTGGCTCTATCCTGAACACTGAACACTGAAATCTAAAAAAACCTCACCCTTGTAACCATTTTTACCCGGCCTGACCGAAAACTTTTAGCTGGTCTCCCGTTTTAAGGTACTTTTCTTCCCATAAGGGCCAGGTAATATCATACAGCCGCTTTCCGTATTCGGACAAACCCTGGATATAATCCGGATCCTTCATAGCTATTTCAGCTTCCTGATCAATGGGCTTGGGCTGGGTCTGTTCCAGTATCTTCTGGAATTGATCATGATGATCCCTTGTGGGACAGGGGCACAACCAGTTATCTACATCCGGATGCTTGCGTTCATAGGCATAGTTATCCTGGAACTCTCTGATTTTTTTAAACAAAGGCGTATCAAAGGCTTTATTTATGGTGCCGCCCTGCTTGTATATATCGTAAATATTAGCGGCGGCATATGGTATAAAAACACACGGGGTAATATCGCCGTTCCATATAATATGGAAATATCCGTTCGGCCGGCCGGCGGAAATGCAGCCGCTTGAGGCCGTGGCACTGTTCCAGAAATCTGCGTAGAAGACCTTCTTTCGAGTGATCAAATCCCACGTTCGCCTCCACATCTCCGCCCGGTGCTCGGGCGGAACCATGAGATCCAAATTGGTTGAGCGGCCGATGGGCATATACTGAAACAGCCAGCCGTAAAATGCGCCCTGTTCATAAAAATAGAAGTCAACGAATTCATCCCGGGTTATCATATCCCAATTATACCTGGTGCCGGTCACTGAAATTCCAAAGGGCACACCATATTTGCGCAGCCGCTCAAACGTGTCCATGACCTTCTGAAACACGCCTTTTCCGCGGCGCTCGTCTGTTTCCTTCTCATAACCCTCAACAGATATGGCCAGAGTTACATTGCCGAGCTGCTCCAGACGCGCTGCAGTTTCATCGTCAATTAACGTGCCATTGGTATAAACAAGGAAGAATTCATCCAGATGCCGCTCCGCCATATCCAGCAAATTTTTACCCTGACTCCTATAGATAAACGGCTCTCCCCCGGAAATCGCTGTGAAATGTGACCCCCACAGGTTGCGTTTTTCTGTCAGAATCCGATCAAAGGTATCAAAATCCAAATAGTCTTTTTTTGTGGCATCACTTCCCGCATAACAGCCTTTGCAGCGCAAGTTGCAGTTATTCGTGGGGCTGATAAGCAAAAGATAAGGATGGCGCTGCTCTGTCGAAAGGCTGGTATTCATGACTTCGTTTGTAAAAATTGAATTGACGATAAACGACTCTACGACACGGGCAAATACCTGATTTGAAATCCAGCCGTTCTCTTCGGCCCGTTCCAATGAATGGGCCAACCCCAAAAGAATCCGCATCTTATCCCGCCATGTTTCGGGTGGAAAATCATCCGGCGGAGGGGAATGGAGGGCGTCATTCAAAATACGCTTGAGGTATCGAATCACATATTGACGGACAAAAGCCCTGTTGGCAAGAAAACGGGGAACAGTTTTGAGTACCGGAGTCGCGATTGAGGGCTTCGAAAAAAACATAGCATCCTCCTTTCGGCATACACCGTTAGCTTATTATTAAAGCAAGCTGTATATTCTAAAGCTTTCCTTCTGAATCCGTCTATGTTCTTAATAATAAAATATAATCAGTCTTCTAAGGGATGCAATGGGCAATATAAAATTTTGGACGTGTTCCCCCCCAGGCCGTTGGCCCGTGGGGGGTTACTTCCAAGGAACTTAACGGTATTAGGTTTAAGGTATAGGGTATAAGGTTAAAAAAATCAAAATATTAGCTATGTAGGGCGGATAAACAAAGCGCATTAGT
>JAGYOX010000263.1 GCA_018399235.1 Desulfobacterales bacterium
ATGTGGGTAGAATAAAAAGTTACCCCTGATTAGCCCGAGTCCCTATCTTTGTGCCATATGGCTTAAGGATAGATTTGCAATGTCTTTGTTTTTTGATATATTGTTTTATAAAGCTAATCCGCTATCTTTCCCGCTGGAGACCTTTGGAGGGAGGGCGTAGCCCGACCGGAAAAGGTCTCCAGCGGGAACCTCCTTAAATGATAGTTTTCTTCCCTATTTTTTAAAACTTATCTCCATTCACCATGATCAATAATACTTCTCTTCAAAAATGGTCTCGTCTTGATTCAAAGAGCCTTGACAACCAATTTGTCAATGATATTATCAATGGCATGAACTGTTCTTCATTTGAGGCAAAAGCAGTTTTAGATACAGTTTATAAAGTATATGGTGATTTTTTTGATTGCTCTCAGGATCTGCCTCCAGGTAAAACTAAGTTTATTGTTATATCAGCTGAAGATTCGCCAGCCACAAAGTTGACTGATGCAAAAATGGTTAGCGTAATCCTAACCCTTAATGACGACAAGGAAGATCTGCCCATAAAGCAGAGCGATGGTGTTATTGCCCTTCGCCAGCATCGTTTAAGTCGAATTTGCAATGAAGCTTTTATGCAAGGAGGCCTTTTGACAGTAGAAGATATTGCTAATCGTATATTCTGCTGTGGGGAGAGAACAATCGTTCGAGACTTAAAGACCATGAGGGAACAAAATATATTTATCCCTTTACGTTCAACTATCAAGGATATGGGGCGGACGCTTTCCCATCGATCGATGATCATTAAAGAATGGATCAAAGGAAGTGAATACACTGAAATTGCTCGTAAAACTAACCATAGCATAAAAGCGGTTAACAATTACGTGAGCAAATTCAAGCAGGTAGTGGCACTTATGAGAGACGGGTATGATGCGCACACCATTGCTTTTCTGACCAAAATATCAAAACGTTTGGCCGATGAGTATATTGACATCAAAGCGCACTGCTCGATAGTGCCTTCCCGCCAACATGAGCTCAACACGTTATTATTAAAAAAAAAATATTGAATCAATAGAAAAATATGATATGTTACCAACTTCAAGAGCATATAAACAGTATAACTCAGCACATAAAAGGTTTTTTAAACCAGCTATCGAAAACTTTTTCAAAGTAGAATTTGCAAAAACTTTTGGACCCAATGTACGCAGCTATATTGCCGATGAATTAATCAACATCTTTCATGGCAATAACCGGAAGCTTAACACTATAAAACCAGGGCAAGTGCTCTGGAACGCTGTTCATAAAGACACCAGGGCCGACTCATATAAATTGAAGCTTGTTCCTGTAGTTCTTACCTTGGTCTGCGAAGAGGATATCTCTAAACTGGAAAAGGGCTTAAAATTAACTAAGCATAAGCAAAATGTTGTGGCACGAATGCTCAGGGAAGCCTATTTACAAGGCGCACTGCTTTCAATGAGAGATTTAAGCTTATTGCTCTCAATTACTGACTCTTACGCTTCAACAATAAGAAGAGCATATGAAAAAGAAAACAATGTACAACTGCCACACCCGGGCAATTTGCAGGATATGGGGTCATGTCTCACTCATAAATACCAAATCATTTATAAGTGTGTAGTAGAGAAAAAGAATCCAGTTGTGGTCGCAAAAGAAACCAACCACACTGTGATGGCTGTTGATCATTACCTGAAAGACTTCAATAGAGTTAAAACCTTATTTCTGGACAATAAAGATGAAAATTATATCCATCTTGTTACAAATCTATCCTTAAGATTGACCAAGGAGTATATTAGCATTATTAATCAATATGTTAAAAAAGCTTGATTAAACTTTTTTTTGAAAAATGAACAATTTAAAAATAAATATGCCTTTTTTCTTGCTTTGCCATTTGGCTTTATCGTAGGGACGGCAATATTGAAGCGATTAAGCGTTTTTAAATGATTTTTACCGGACAACAGTGATTTATTATCACTATTGTCCGATAAATTGAAATGTAGTCCCTGGGGACTTTTTATCAATTTCTAACGCATTGATTACCCACATTTTGCCCTTAACGAAACTGTCCCGTTAGGGACAAAATGTGGGTAGAATAAAAAGTTACCCCTGATTAGCCCGAGTCCCGTAGGGACGGCAATATTAAAGCGAT
>JAGYOX010000264.1 GCA_018399235.1 Desulfobacterales bacterium
CCTTACACACCCCAGGGTGCCTGCCGTCAGGGAGTTTTGATTCCCGGTGTTTTGTCTGGCGTTTCCCTGCACGTTTTTCCTGATCGAGCCGGATATTTCTCGCAACCGAACATTCCGGGGAGCAGCACAGTTGGTTGTATTTGTTGGGGCTAAACTCTTTCCCGCATTCGGAACACTGTCTCACATCGCATTTATTGTTTTTTGTTCTCATATTTCCCTTCAATGATCTTCGCAAAATTTTGAGGCCGAATAACCCAATCAAGGTCGGCTTTAAACGCTGGCTTGTCCGGGTCGGGTCGCTGTTTTCGTCCCATGAGAAAATCTGATTTTTTGATATAGGCGAAAAGACGTTTCCAGAAATCCAGGGATTGAAAATCTGGAGACTGACGCCAGCGGGCTTGCAGGTGCTGTTGGCGTGTCGAGGTCCAGATCTTCATTGGCATAAGTTCTGGCAGCATTTCGTGGTATAGCTCACGGATTTTCTGGTGAGGGCATGGTGGTATTTTTGGAGATTCTTTCTTCGCGGGTTTTTCCTCGTCCGCAGGGCTCTGCGGACAACTATGCTTTAGCATAGTATTATCTGTCTCTGCCTCTGTCTCTGCCTCTGTCTCTGACAAGCATTTGCTTTCATCTGCTAGCGGATGCTTGCAGATTCTGAGGAAACCCTTTTCAACCAAGGCTTTTACGTCCTCGGTTTTTATCGACTCATCACGGAGACGGAATATCATTTCCTCTATGTCATATTGGATTTTCCCATCATTCTCGGAAGCCAAAATCCATAGTTGCATCAGCAAGCCTCTGCTAGCGCATGATAGCCGGGTGAAAGCACGGTCGTTAAGAGTATTGGCGTGGAGCTTAATCCACGGTGGGTTTCTATTTTTGTAATGCTGGTATTTCTCCCAATTTTTCACTTTCAACCATTCCATCACAACCCACCTCGCCATACATTCTGTCTCTCTGATTTTTCCTCACCCAAAATCCTCATAGCCTCATCGCTGTCGATATCCTCGATGGTTTGTGTCGAGCCTCGGAAATGCAGATAGACTAACTTCCCCGCTCCATCACCATCCCGGTCTTTAAGCCCCTCGACTTGCAAAACTTGGCTCTCCCTGCTTGATCGGTGGAGTCCCATAATTACGTCACCGTCCTGCTCAAAAGCTCCTGATCCTCGGATGTCGCTTATCCTGGGCCGCTTTTGAAACTCCGGCCTGTTTTCAAGCTCCCGGTTCAACTGGCACAGCACGAAGAACGGCACATTCAGGGCTTTTGCCAATGCCGCAAGCTCACCGCTTATGTACTCATATTTTGAGTTGTCGTTTGAAAACCGCTTCCGGCTGGTGGTTTTTTGGACATGGTCTAAAATCAGACAATTGATTGAATTTTGTGTTGCAATACTTTCAGCAGCGGCCATAAGCCGTTCAATTTCCCGGTATTTCGGATGGTCTATAATTATCATGTTGGTTTGCGATAGGTGCCGCGCTGCATCATCGAGACGTTCTTCGTCGTGGTAGATGTTCCCGGATTTAAGCCTGTTTAAATGTATTTTCGATTGGTCCGAAAGAAGTCGTCGTGCGAGTTGCCGGTATCCCATTTCGATTGAGAAAACAAGGGCCGTACCAGGTTGGCTTGACGCGATATTTTTAGCCAGGGTCAAGCCGAAAGCGGTTTTCCCGATACCTGGCCTCGCTATGATCAAATTGTATCTTCCAGGTTCGAAGCCGCCGTAAACCTCGTCAATGTTTGATAGCCCCGTTTTTACCGGCTGGTAACTGGTTGATCCTTTTGCACGTTCTTTAATCTCGATCATGGTGTCGTCAACAACTTTTTCCATGCTGAGATACCCGGTTTCAAGCTCGGCCTCTATCTCGCGGATCGCCGCCTTTACCTCTGAGGCGATCAAATCGGGGTCCGCATCGGGGTTTGACACTTGGTCGTGAAGGTAGGTTCCAAGTGACATCCATTGTCTCAACAGCGAGTTGTTTTTGACAATCTTGGCGTGTCTAGGCCATCCTGACGACATGGATACATCACCTACAATCTGTGTAACGGTCTGGATGATTTCTTCTTTAGTTCTTTTGCCTTTAAT
>JAGYOX010000265.1 GCA_018399235.1 Desulfobacterales bacterium
GACGCCACCCATTCGAACCGGGTATTGGAACGAAGGTATTCCTGGGCCTTTCGGTATCGGTCCGGATCATACCAATCCTTGAATGACTCGGGCAGCTGCGTACTGAGATTCTTTAAATTGCATATGTCGGCGGTGATATGCAGAATCAGGTTTAAGACTAAAGCGACTAAAATGATGACGGCGATAAAGTTCATGGGTTCACAGTTCACAGTTCACGGTTCACGGTTCACGGTTAAGGGTTCAAGGTTTAGGGTTCAAGGGCTCCACTCCGAGCAATGTAGCGGAAGGCTTTAGCCTTCCAAGTCCACGGTTCAGGGTTTGTACTCCGGACTATGTAGCGGAAGGCTTTAGCCTTCCAGGTCCACGGTTCAGGGTTTGTACTCCGGACTATGTAGCGGAAGGCTTTAGCCTTCCAAGTCCACGCTCCACAACGCCTCCGCCTGTCATTTCGAGCCCACCCCCCCTGTCATTTCGAGCGTCAGCGAGAAATCTTTTACATACAAACACCCAAAAAATCAACCCCTCAAGTATGTTGAAAAAAATGAAAATCTTGACAAAACCGATCCGGTTCGGCTATTAAAAAGAAAATATGGGATTGGGTAAGTCCCGCTCCGGGGCGGAACCGAATTTTTAACCTGTAGAACAAAAGGGGCACCTTATGTTCGGGAAAATCAAGCTCTTAGGCTGGATGATGGCATCGGCTATCCTCCTTGTAATTTTGGCAGCACCTTCTATGGCAGGCATTGAGGAGCATATCACCAAGGCTGAAACCGGTTTTTATTATACCGTCCAAAAAGGGGACACCCTGTGGGATCTTTCTGAAAAATTCGCCGATTCCCCGTGGGAATGGCCCGAACTCTGGCATTACAATCCTGACATCAAAAATCCGCACTGGATTTATCCCGGGCAGAAAATTCTGGTTTACAAAAAAGAATGGGCCGGCAAGGAAAAACCGAAGGTAGAAGAAAAAGCCGTCAGAAAAGCCCCCAAAAAAATTTACCATTACGATATGATAGATAGGGTCGGGTTCATCCGCAAAACAGCGGTGCCGCCCAGCGGGGCCATATTCAATGCCACTGATGACAAAGCGCTGGTTACTGAAACAGACACCGTCTATATCCGGCCGGAAGAAGGCCCCGGCCTGGTTATCGGCGAATTATATACCGTTTATCGAACCTTTTCGGTTGGTCAAACTGCATATAAAAGGACCGTCAGCGGGATCCACCATTATCTCACCGGAATGGTTGAAATCACCGATATCAAACCGGAATATGCTATCGGAAAAGTCGTCAAATCGTTCAGGGAGATTCATTATGGGGATATGTTGATGCCGTATCAAAAACGGTCAGCGGATATAGAAAAAAAGGACGCGGTTCCAGGACTCACGGGGAAAATTATCCAGTCAGACGAAAGGAACGCCCTTATCGGCCAGAATGAACTCATTTTTATCAATAAAGGCGAAAATGACGGGGTTGAAGTGGGACAGTCCTATACCATCTATCATCAACCCATAGCCACACCTCAAGAAACCTGGCCGCCGATCGCATTAAAACCTGTAGATGTCGGCCAAATATTGGTCTTAAGAACGGAAAAGACTACGGCTACGGGCCTTATTATGATCGGTAACTCTACAAAACCCATTCAACCCAATGACAAGTTCGGAAACGTGGAATAAGCCCAGTATAAGGCATCCTGACCAAAAGGATCCGGGACCAAAATTCTAAAACCCAAACAATCTCTTGCTTTGCCAGGTTTTGGTTATTTAATATTGATGGCTTCGTAAAAAACGATTTATTCCGCTGGCACTGCTTTTTTTGCAGAAAGTAACTCAAAAAAATTTACATATTGTCATTTCGAGCGTTAGCGAGAAATCTTTAACAAACAAGATTCCTCGTCGCTTTCGCTCCTCGGAATGACAGAGAGTTAAGCTTCTGGAATAATAATATATATTTTCAAGTTACTTGGAAGTCGATTTGGGGATGGCGAAGTAAAACGTTCAAGCCCCTTTTAAGATCAGGGGGCGTCGCAAATCCCGAGGAATGCAGCGCAACGCAGAAATTGGGCGTTTTACTTCGCCT
>JAGYOX010000266.1 GCA_018399235.1 Desulfobacterales bacterium
ACAGTTATGATGCGTTGAAAAGCCCCGGTGAGAAAAATGAGCAGCAGGGTCTAAAGCAGAGGGCATTATTTTGACCTAAAACGAGTGGCTTCAATGAAACTCTCGCAAAAAATGCTTAAGGCCGGCTGGTCCATCAGCCGGGAAAAAGACGGCAACTTCTCCGTTTATGCGCCTGACGGGGTTAAATAGCTGAAAACAATTTATTATAGAATATATTCAATGATATTTAAAAGGGTTATGTGGCGCTTGCCACAAACCTGCAAAAAATAAGGGCGGTTAAACCATGGATACAGAAAGTCTGATAAAGAGCCCTGAAGGTCGCAACCTGGAGTTTAAAAGAGAAGTTTCCAGGAAATTAGATAATATATTGCGTACAGTCGTCGCTTTTAGCAATAGCTCAGGGGGAGAAATAATCATCGGTATTGATGATGACAAAAATCTTGTCGGTATTGATCATGATCCTTTTGAGCTGGAAGAACGTCTGGCAAGTTCTATTTACGACAAAATCTCTCCAATTCCCGGTGTTTTTTTTCAGACGATCACATACAGGCAGCATATTCTTTTTAAAATCAAGGTATTTCCCGGACCGAACAAGCCTTACTACCTGAGGTCCCAGGGGCCGGAAAAGGGCGCTTATGTCCGCGTAGGCTCTACAAACAGAGTTGCTGATCAATGGATTTTAGCGGATCTGCGCAGGCAAGCGTACAACCGCTGTCTGGACGAGGAGGTGGATGTCCGTTTCGACTGTCAGGTATTCTCCACTCAGGTGCTGTCCAGGTATATGAATTGGAGAGAAATCAAGGCTAAGGTCAGTGTGGACTATTTAGTAAAAGAAAAGTTGGCAGTGCGCTATAACGGGAGTTGCCACCCTACTATTGGCGGGCTTTTGCTTTTTTGTGATTTACTTCCGGAGTCTTATGAATATGCTGGTTTTGCCGTGGCCATATACCGTGGCAATAGCAGGTCTGGCCTTGTCCATTCTCAGTACATAACCTGCGGTCTTCTGGACGCCCCCCAGATGGTCCTGGAAGCTGTTGGCGCCTATCTTGGCAACAGGGTTGAGATCAGCGGCCTGCGCAGGGATGAGAATTCGGATATACCCATTGTTGCTTTGCGGGAGTCTATTGTCAATGCCATTTGTCATAGGGATTACGCCATGCAAGGATCTCAATGCAAGGCGGAGGTTTTTACTGATCGCGTAGAGATCATTAGTCCGGGCACTTTGCCTGTGGGAATTTCCCTGTCCGATCTTGGTTTGGGGACTTCTGAGATCCGCAACAGACAGATCGTTAAGATTTTTCGCAAGGCTGGATATGTAGAACAGCTTGGAACGGGTATCATTCGAATGCGTGAAGCCTGTAGTAAGGCTGGGCTTATCGAACCCCAATTTCTGGAGATTGGCAATTATTTTAAAGTAATTTTTTACAAGCGCCAAACTGCTTTGCCGCATGAACTCAAAACAATATATGATCTACTTACAGACAAGGGCGGTCTGGCCAGCAGTCAAATCGCCAGTCATTTGAATATCCATCAAAATACCGCTCTTAAGCGGTTGAATAAATTGATAGGTATGGACTTGGTGGTCAAAAAGGGCAGGGGAAGTGATGTGAGATATGAAATTCAGGTGTGAGCTCGTGTGAGGATGTGAGAAATCGTGTGAGCCGCACCAGTACGATGGTAACTCTTCTTTTTGTTTCGCAGAAAGGCAGCCAAAAGGTTAAAAAAAAGAAAACGAGTTGTTATTGTTCCCGATCCGAAAAAGGAATCCCAAGACGAAAATCTGCCTTAATAATAAGTCAGTCCATCCTTTCGTCAGATAAATAATTGTTAAAATTTGAAACTATCAAAAAAAATGCTTAAGGCCGGGTGGTCCGTTAGCCGGGAAAAAGACGGAAACTTCTCCGTTTATGCGCCTGAGGGGGTTAAGTATACGTATTTTACAGCTACGGATACTTGGTCCGAGCCGGTAGAGGCTATAGAGGCGGAGCTGGAGCGGCAGTTAAAGGAGATATCGGAAAATAGGCGCTCCCCATTTATCAGCGCCTCCCGCATGACCGCGCTT
>JAGYOX010000267.1 GCA_018399235.1 Desulfobacterales bacterium
GGAATTTTTGCCCGTTTTAATGAATGCTCCAATAGCTCGTGAACCGGGTTCGAGAAAAAGACATCCCTCCGTCTTGGAAAAAGCCGGACCTTTGCGCTTGTGAACCATCCTGTAGCTGCTTCCTCGGGGTACTGCCCGCTATTTGGCGTCCAACCTATAAGGCTCACATTATGTACATAATTTCTTGTAACAATGGAATAGGCGACAGGGGATGCAGATTTCCTGCGTATTAATTTCTTTAATTCATCAAAGTCACGGGATGAAATAACTTCATCTGCATCAAGGACAAAAATCCAGTCCCCTGTCGCCTGGTTTAGTGAGTGATTGCGGGCATCTGAAAAATCTCCAGTCCAGGGAAAATCGAACACCTTGGCGCCAAAGACCCGTGAAATGTCTTTCGTCTTGTCCGTTGATCCCGTATCCACAATAATTATTTCATCCACAATATCCCTGATGCTCCTGAGGCATTTTACCAGGTTTTTCTCCTCATTCTTCACAATCATGCAGAGGGATACCGTTTTTCTCTTCAATCCTTTTTCAGCGCTTAGGGGGCCTACCTTTTCCCGAATGGGAAGGGCGGCGTTCAGGATGCCTTCGTCAATGCCAAACAAGGCAAGTGCATCTTCTATCTTTACTATGGCCTCATGAAACTTGCCCTGTTGAATGAGTATATCAATGGATAAAAAGGCAATGTTTTTATTCTCCGGGTGCAAACTTGATGCCTCGTGAAAATCAGCCTCTGCCTTACTGAATATGCCCAGGGAGGATACAGCGGAATAATAAAGTGAGCTAACATCAGGAACTACTGGAGACAGGATAAATCCCTTTTTGAAATGGGCCAGGGCCTCCTCTCTTCTATCCATAGCCCAGTTAAGGACACCAAGGGCAGCATGGGCCTGCCCATAGCCCTGGTCAGCCTCCAGGGCCCTCGTATAATAATCCGCTGCCTTTTCCCTCTCCCCTCTTTTATATGCCAGAACACCCTTCAGGTTCAGCGCCGGAGGATAATTTGCACTTCGAGATAATATAGTATCCGCACTATCATCTGCTTCGCTATTCATGCCTAAGCCTTCTTTTACATAGCCGGCATACTCCAAACCCCTGAGACCATTTTTTGCCGAATCGGGCATGGATTTAATAACATCCCATGCCTCGGAAAATTTTTTGGACTCAATAAAGATACGCGTTAGCATATAATAAATGTCTTCGGCATCAGGTGAAATTTTAATGCAGTCAATGAGCGCCGCAACAGCCTCATCAGTTTTCCCCTTTGCAAACAGCTTATCAGCCATTTCCGTCGCCCTGAGCACGGCAAGCTTCTTGCCGCCCTCGCTTCCCGAGCTTAAAGCCCATTTCATCTCAATACCCTTTTTGTTGCCCGACATGGTAGAGCTGTGATCTACCCTGTTGCCGATAAAGCCCCGGTCTCCAAAACGATGAATAAAAACATCCCCGGCGATATAATTTTGGTAGCCGGCAAGGGCAGCCCTCAGGCAGAAATCATCATCTTCATAATCAGCGGATCCAAGACTTTCATCGAGGTTTCCAATTTCCTCGACCAAAGACCGTTGAAACAACATGCAAAAACCTGCTATCCCCCTGAACGCAATGCGCCGATGCCGGTGCTTCTCCCGAAACTGCGCAGAGAATTTATCCAGGGAATCCACTGACCTATATTCCTCTGAAATAACCCGCTGCGGACCGCTGATATCATTCGTCATGGGCCCTACAATACCTGCAGAAGGCGCATGCTTCAGGCAATCCAATAAACCGGAAAGCCAGCCTTCCGCAACCACAACATCATTATTCAGAAAAAGAATATATTCACCGCGCGACTCCTCGATGCCCTGATTGCAACCTTTTGCAAAGCCTACATTTACTTGATTTTCAATCAGGCTGTAGTTTTCGTTTTCACCGATTAGTTTCTGCAGCCATTGCACCGTGCCGTCCGTCGAGTGATTATCGACAAAAATAATTTCATGGTCTTCCGGCGTATGCCTTTGCACACTTTTTACGCA
>JAGYOX010000268.1 GCA_018399235.1 Desulfobacterales bacterium
GCCAATAGGAATATTTTATCAATGAATATCCTCCCCTCATTCCAACTAAATGACGCATATAAACAGTCGACAACCGACCAGGATAAACTCATTACGCCGGAAGAGACGGTTCGCCGGGTAAAGGAAAGATTCAGCCGCCTGGATCTGGATATCCTTTCGGAAACAGTGCGAATCGACACCGGTCGACTGGATATCCCCGTGTTTTTCAGTGTTTGCGGCACGGATGCCGCCCGGCTGACCGGGACCGCCAAACAGATGGGCAAAGGCGCCACCCCGGCGCAGGCCGAAGCCAGCGCCATCATGGAGCTGGTTGAACGCTTTTCCGTTTACGGTTTTGCCGATAATCCCGACAATTTTATTGTTGATACGTATGAAAATGTAAGGGATCAAGCGATCCCTTTTGAATTGATCGCCTGTTCGGTGCACGATGAGGCTGTGGACAACAAGATCTCCAGGGAAATATTTTCCGATCTGCCCTTAAAATGGACATGGGGGTATGATTTGACGAACAACCGGCAAATCATGGTGCCGTTTGACTGGTTTTTTGCCATAAATGCGTTCAACGGCACCTCTGCCGGCAATTGCCCGGAGGAAGCCATCTGCCAGGGCATCTGTGAAATAGTGGAACGGCATGTCTCCGCCCTGATCTGCCGGCAGAAAATGCCGGTCCCGGCGATAAACCCGGAATCGGCAGTTGATCCGGTGGTTGTCGACATGCTGGGCAAATACAACAAAAACGGCATTTCGCTTTATCTTTCTGACTTTACGATGGATATGGGCATTCCCACCGTGGGGGTTTTAGCCCATGACCCGGCCACACATCCTGAAAAAAGTGAAATCGTGTGGACGGCGGGCACCACGCCGAACCCTGAAAAAGCCCTTTCCCGGGCGCTTTCTGAGACCGCCCAGCTGGGGGGCGACTTCAACACCGGATCCAACTATGAAGCAAGCGGCCTGCCTAAACTCAAATCCCTGGCAGAGGCCCGCTTTATCACCCATCCCCAAAAATCGACCGATCTTTCAAGCCTGCCGGACATATCCGACAATAACATGAAAATTGAAATTGAAAACTGCATTGCAGCCCTTTCAAAAAAGGATATGCCGGTCATCACCATTCCGACCGTACATCCAAAGCTTGACATTCCCGCCTTTTATACCCTGATTCCGGGCGCGCATTTCCGGGAGCGGGCTGCGGCCACCAGTGTGGCCATGTTCTGCGGCAAACTGGTCTCCGAGAAATATCCTGCGAAAACGGCCATCCAGAAACTGGCGGCCATTGACCGGAAACTGCCCGGCAAGTATTACATCAAATTTTACTTGGGCTTCTGCCGACTCGAGGCGGGTGACCCGGATACCGCCTTTTCCCAATTTCAGGCCGCCCTTGACCTGGATCCGGACCCGCAGGATATCCCCAGCATCTATTCCTACATGGGGGTGTGCCTGAAAACCACCGGCGACTATGAAAAGGCCCTTGATGTGCTCCATCAGGGTATCGCATGGGATGCGGAGCGGACAGATATCTACAACCTGATGGGATTCTGCTATTTCAGGCTGGGCGAGCACCAAAAGGCCATAAACAGCTTTGAGCAGGTCATCCGGCTAAACCCCAACTCGGCCATCGACTATGCCAATATCGCCACCAACTACCGGGAGCTGGGAAATAAGGATGCCGCCATCCGCTATTATAAAATCGCCCTGAGTATTGATCCCGGAATAGACTTTGCGCGGGAGAATTTAGAAAAGTTGGGGGGAGAGTAAGAGTAAGTTACTTAGAAGGCTAAAGCCTTCCGCTACATGGTTATACAAATTCCGTTAAATAGCCCTGAACTGTGAACCGTGAACCTTACACCTTGAACCTTAAACCTTGAACCTTACACCCTATACCCTTCTTTTATATACCGCCCCGGGACCGAGCCTATAAGTAACTTTTACTGTATGCTTGAAGGCGCTGATTGAAAGATAAAATCTCAAATCTCAAATCTCAAAAAACAAACAATACCCAAATTC
>JAGYOX010000269.1 GCA_018399235.1 Desulfobacterales bacterium
ACGGCTAAAGCCGTGGCTTTCTGCGGTCGGGGTAAAAAAGACAATTTGATTGCTTTCCGGCAGATAATCTGATATTTTTATGGGCGTATCATCGTTGTTTTTTGTCTTTTGTGTCATAACATTTAGATCCATAGGCAGGGCACCCTGGCTAAATTTTAACTCTGTTTTAGTCATTGTTCTTTTAAACATTAACAAAGGAGGAAAAAATGAAGCAAAACAATGGTGGTTGGAGTCCTTATCTTGCAGGAGCGCTCAGCGGCCTGGTAGGGATTTTATCTGTTCTGCTGGCGGGCAAATATTTTGGCGCTTCAACAACATTTGTCAAAACCGCAGGCCTGATCGAGCGGGTTTTCAGTCATGACCGTGTGGCCCAGATGAGTTATTTTATCAAGAATACCCCCCAGATTGACTGGCAGTGGATGTTTGTTGTGGGGGTTTTTTTAGGCGCCATGATTTCAGCACTGACCTCCGGATCATTTAAATTGCAGGCAGTACCTGATATGTGGGCTAAAAAATTCGGCACCCACAGCACCGGAAAACGTGCCGTGATTGCCTTTTTCGGCGGTGTCGTGGCCATGTTCGGCGCCCGCCTGGCCGGCGGGTGACCCAGCGGACACGGACTGAGCGGTACGCTCCAGTTAGCTATCAGCGGTTTCATCGCGTTAATTTTATTCTTTGTGGGCGGCATGATAGTGGCCCGCCTGGTTTACGGAGGGAATGAAAAATGAAAATACTGATCTATGGACTGATTACCGGTTTGTTGTTTGGCTTTTTAATGCAAAAAGGTCGTGTGGTGCGTTACGATAAACAGCTTGGCGCCCTGCGGCTCAAAGACATGACCATTGTCAAATTCATGCTTTCCAGCGTTATCGTAGGGATGGTGGGAATATACTTATTAAACGATCTGGGGTTGGTCAAGCTGTCCGTTAAGACAACCATTCTTGGGCCGGTCATTCTCGGCGGTTTGATTTTCGGTCTTGGATGGGGATTGCTGGGCTATTGTCCCGCCACCTCCATGGGCGCTCTGGGCGAAGGACGATGGGATGCCCTGTGGGGTATCCTGGGCATGCTTGTGGGTGCGGCACTGTTTGCCGAAGCCTATCCTGCCCTGCAAAAATCCGTCTATACATGGGGTAATTTCGGCAAAATCACCATACCCGGGATTTTAGGAATCAATCACTGGATTGTCATTGTCCTGTTTGTGATAGCTGCATTTCTGCTGTTCAGGTGGTTTGAGAAAAAAGGATTGTAAATAAGCGCGTTCAGATACTGAAAGCCCTGGTTTCAGTTTAGGTACCTGTAGCTGTTTTTTACCGCGTGCGGGGGTTCTACTGTCTATTAGTCAAACCATTTGTCGGATCCCCCTCCGACAGCATCTGACTTAGAACTTTACGCTCGGCATCTCCCGGCACGACACCGCCGATCTCTGCTTCAATCACCGTGGCACCATCTTGCTTGGTAATCGTGACGGATGCTTTGGCTCGACCCTTTTGATCTATGTCTGTGATTACCCAATTGCATGTGATCGTTTCACCAACATAGACCGGTCCTTTGAACCGGAAGTTCATAACAGTCGCGAGCCATCCAATCTGCCCGCCAATCTCGGTAACCATGCCTGCCGCAAGCAATCCATGGCAAACCGGTGCTGGGAAATTCCGCGCTTTAGCAAAACGGGCATCGAAATGAACCGGGTTATAGTCTCGCGATATCCCGGCAAAATTAACAACGTCATCATCTGTAAAGGTTCGTGAGATTTTGAATGAGTCTCCAACTTGAAGGCCCTCAGCGGCCCGTTCTCTCAAACCAACCATTTTTCATACTCCTCTTTCATAGTCGCAATTAGAATATAACAATCATTATAACAATTACCTTCTAAATACAAGTATCAATAGTGTTGAGGGGTTTCAAGTTTTTTACTAATTTGTACACTTAAAAATGTGGAGCCCCACGGGAAAGCCCGTGGCACCACTTGGTTTCGCCGATTCGCTTTGCGAACG
>JAGYOX010000027.1 GCA_018399235.1 Desulfobacterales bacterium
TTGGGAAGACATCGTCATGGAAGGTGCAAGGGTCTATCCGGGCGCCCTGCTTCAGGCATCAAACGGCGCCGTCGCCCAGGCAGTAGCGAAAAATAAATACGCCGTCGGATATATTGGACTAAGCTATCTGAACAAGGAGTTGAAGGCCTTGACTGTTGACGGTGAGGCCGCAAGCATTGAAAATGCCATCGCTTATCCGGTCAGCCGTGAGTTGTTCATGTTTACCAGGGGGTGGCCAACGGGTAAGACCATGAAATTCATCAACTATGTGCTGCATCCGAACAAGGGGCAGAAAATCGTTTCAGAAGTTGGATACGTGCCGTTATATTAGGTGAAAGGGGAAAGGTATAAGGGGAAAGGTATAAGGTGAAAGGTGAAAGGTATAGGGTGTAAGGTATTGGGAAAATTATTGGTAAAAAAACCAAATGGTTTGGCGTTATGGTGAGAACCCGGCAAATTAAGGAAATTTTGATCCGGTACGTTTTTTTCCTGCTGGCCTTTATATCCATCGCCATTCTGGCCATGATTTTATTTTTTTTGGTCAGAGAGGGCGTGCCGGTATTTGACGAGGTTTCCATTAAGAATTTTTTCTTCGGGAAATACTGGTATCCAACAGCCGATCCCCCGGATTTCGGAATTTTGTCATTAATTATGGCCTCTTTGATGGTAACGGGGATATCCGCGGCTATTTCTATCCCTTTGGGCGTGATGACTGCGATTTATCTGGCTGAAATCGCCACGCCCCGCGTCAAGGAGGTCGCCAAGCCAATGGTGGAAATGCTGGCCTCGCTTCCCTCTGTGGTTATCGGGTTTTTCGGGATGGTCATCGTGGCCCCGTTTCTTCAGAATATTTTTGATATCCCGACGGGCCTGAACCTTTTTAACGCCTCGTTAATGCTGGCTTTCATGTCGGTGCCGACCATCACCACGATTTCCGAGGATGCCATTTCAAGCGTTCCGCCCGAGCTCAAGGAGGCATCTCTTGCACTGGGCGCCACCCAATGGGAAAGCATTATCCGGGTGATCATTCCGGCTTCTCTATCCGGAGTCAGCACCGGAATTATTCTCGGCATGTCGCGGGCCATCGGGGAAACCATGGTCGTATTGATGGTGGCCGGCGGGGCAGCCATGATCCCAGGCTCCGTGTTTGATCCATGCCGCCCGATGCCGGCCAGTATTGCGGCCGAAATGGCTGAGGCGCCGTTCAGGAGCGACCATTATTATGCCCTGTTTGCCATAGGCCTCGTGTTGTTTGTTTTTACCCTGATGTTTAATTTTATTGCCGACTATATCTCACATAAGCACCGGCAAGTGGGGGCGGCAACCTTATAAGAATGAGAGATATGACCAGCCGGAATCGCCATATCGACATGGCCGAGAAAACAGCGGCCCGACGGAAAATTTCACAATCCGGTTTTTTCCTCATGTTCCGCGGGGCGGCGCTGATCAATGCCTTTGCCCTGTTTATTGTTGTATTCTTTTTAGTCAAGAATGGCTGGGAAGCCATCGACTGGACATTTTTGACTGAGGCCCCGACCGACTCAATGACCAAAGGAGGAATTTTTCCCTGCATCATCGGCACTGTTTACCTGAGCATCGGGGCCATGGTATTTGCGTTCCCGCTGGGCGTTGCCTCGGCGATTTATTTAAACGAATATGCCAGACAGGGAGCATGGCTGCGGGCGATTCGCTTCGGCATCAATAATCTGGCAGGGGTCCCCTCAATTGTATTCGGGCTTTTCGGGCTCGCTTTTTTTGTGACCTGGATGAAGCTTGAGGTCAGCATTTTATCCGGCGCACTAACGCTGGGAATTCTGTCATTGCCGGTCATTATCGGTACGGCGGAAGAGGCCCTGCGCGCGGTGCCGGATACTTATCGGGAGGCCTCACTGGGGATCGGGGCAACAAAATGGCAGACCATTTCACGGGTTGTGCTGCCTACGGCGCTGCCTTCCATGATCACCGGCGGCATCCTGGCATTGAGCCGGGCGGCCGGCGAAACCGCGGCCATTATGTTTACGGCGGCGGTTTATTATACCACACAGACGCCCTCATCCATATTCGATCCGGTTATGGCGCTGCCGTATCACATCTATGTACTGGCTACAGCCGGCACCAACATCGAGCAGACAAGGGGGCTTCAGTATGGGACTGCCCTGGTGCTGATTGCCCTGGTGCTTGGTATGAACCTTCTGGCCATCATCTACCGGGCTCGGCTTCGCAGAAAGCGATAATTCTCTGACTGTTTTCCAATCTGTACATCCCGTGACTGAGCCTATTTGAGTTTTTATAAAAAGCTATTATGTTTGGTATTTTTAAAGCTTGATGGTATAATTCCAATCTTATTAAAACTTTTATTCATATCGAAAGGAATCTTTATGACACATCATCATCACCATGACCATGATCATCATCACAGCCATGATGACGGCTCAGAAATGCCGTTTGAAGAGAAACTGACAAAAATACTGGATCACTGGATCAAGCATAACCAGGATCATGCGGATACGTATGAGGATTGGGCGGCGCGGGCCCGTGAGGCCCATCTGGATGACGTCGCCGAACTCTTGAAAGATGCCGCAAATCTCAATTTCACCATGAACGAGAAGTTTGAAGCGGCGAGGAAACTGATATCGAAAAAAGAATAATGACAATCTCGTAAAAAGTCGATTTTAGGATGGCAAAGTAAAAAGTTCAAGCCCCGTTTAAGATCAGGGGGCGCGCAAAATCCCGAGGAATGCAGCGTACTTAGCTGTACGTGAAATTCCGAGGGATGCAGCGCAACACAGATATTGGACTTTTTACGAAGCCATCAATAATGGCTTTGCCGGGCTTTTATAGTCTCTGGATTAGGTATATATAGCACGGCAGCCGGCATAACTTCTTGAATTCGGTAAATTCATGCCGCATTTTTTCCTTAGAGCCTATGTTTTCAAGTGGAGAAACGTAAATCGTGCCCTTGCTGTGAAAATGATCCAGGTGGTTGCGGGTCAAGTCAATGATTGACGGCAGGTGGGTTTCCGGAAGATCGGCGCCGTATATAAAGTTGGCCGTCACTTCGATGTCGCTGTAGCTATGGTTCACCGCCATCATTCGATCAAACGCTTTTTTGACTTTCTTTGGCGTCAGGGGCTTTTCAATGGCCTTAAAGGTATCGGCATCCGCGGATTCAAGACCTAGGTTGATGTAAGTGTAAAACGGCAGTCGATTCAACATATCAAAGAGGTCCTCATCAGCCGCGAGGATCGAATCCACGCTGCCGAACAGGAACAGACGGGGCGCTTTCATTTTTGATTGATCGATCGCAAGGCCTTCGTAGGCATGCCTGGCAGCGAATTCCAGTATCTCTTTGCCGGCAAACAGGGCGTCGTGCTGGCCCATGAAGATGCTGTTGTAGTTTATGAGGTCCTGCCCGTAAAATGCGTTAAGGGCCTGTATCTGGTCGATAATATTTTCCGTGGGTCTTAATGTGAACCTATTGCCGGATTTGACCCGGCAGAACCCGCAGTTATAAAGGCAGCCGTCCGCCACTATGACCGGAATCACATCATATTCCACATGCCGGGCGTCAGGTGGCAAAACAGACACCTCGCCGCCGATAATATCGTGGAATTCCCGGGCCCGCTTTTCAAGATGATCCGGTCCTGTTTCACTGACCCGGCCGAGGAAGCCGGCCAGCTCAGGCTCCAATGCCGATAGGTCCAGACGGGCCAGCCGGTCCCGGAGCCGGTGCCATGCGTTGAATGCGTCTTTCACATCGGGACCATTGAACCGGTCGCTGAACAAGACCGCATTGGTATCATAGGACAGGCAGGGTACATAATATTCGCCGATAAAATCGTGCGCCCCGGTATAGCCGCCTGCGGAAAAATAGGCCCAGTCATTTCCCACTGTCCGTTTAAGCCACTCCGATGCGTCCAGCCATCCCTCGCCGCGGCCCTGAATGGTTTTAATTTCCCCGTTTAAATTGAATTGAAACGTATAGTCCGGGGTTTTGATCTCTGAAAAAATGCCGTACCGGATGGGATAGCTTATTTTAATGTACTGCTCGGCCCCTTCCTTGTCGAGGGTGATGGTTAAATCTTCAACTGTGTAGGTCTTCATAATTTTTTATTGCAAAAAGGACGCTTCGAATACAACAATTTTTCCCCCGGCAGACAAACAGGGGGATATTTTGGTTGATGAACAGGCAGGGCGGGCATCTGCCGCCGGCTTTCAACAGGTCAGATGAAAGCCGGCGGCGACGTTCTTGCCTTCTTGGTGCAGCCGATTGAAGATGGCAACCGCATCTTTTGTCGGTTTTTCGATTAACCGAATATTTTTTTTCTCAAGCAGGTCAGCAAGTCCGGGTGTTGACGCCATCTGCCCGGGATCGCCTTTTCCCAAGACAATAATATCCGGTTTGGCTTCAAGAATATCTGAAATGTCATCCGGTTCCACCCGGTGACCGGATTTACGCCACCAATCGGACAATACGCGTTTGCCGATGATTTTAATATCATTTGTATAGTGGATTCCATTGATCACGATGTTTCCGAATGAATAGCGTTGAATTTTCATAACTTCTTGAGTCCGATGATTTTTGTGATTAGCCCCCAAGGCCCTTAAAGTTGACGGTCAGATTGACATTGATGTTCAATCCGCCTTGGTCTGTTATTTCTCTCACCAGCTCGCCTACTAGTTCGGTCAACGATTCACCGGATATTTCCCGGCTGTAGTGGCCGGAGGTCCCTGTCGACGAACGTTTGCTTGAGCGGATATTCTTCTTGGATGTCGTTTTGGAACGCGCAGATCTAAGGTACTTTTTGAGGCTTGGGTATTTACGAATCGCCTCTTCCATAGTGAATCGGTTTTTACCGGTTTTTCGGGTTAAATCGTATGTCTGTTCCGGGGTAAGGTTAAACGCTTCTTTGACCAGACTATAAACATAGCCGCGATCGGTTTTTTGTTTTTTGATTAGATAACCGAGGTCGCATTTGCTGCTGTTGCTCAGTTTGGCAAGAATGCTGGCAACATCCTGAATCTTAATATCTTTGCCGGAGTTTTCGGCCACCATTGAAGTGATGTCCGGTGAACGAAGCGACTTGCCGGTTCTAAGCGTGTCAATAATTAATTCGCTGTTTGTTTTTTTCCCCTTAGCCATCTTTATATCTCCTTTTAAAGTGATTATAATATAGGTGCCGCATAAACCATGAAACAGAAAAGGTTGTCTTGAATATAAAAGTTTTAATGCATTTTATAATCCAGACTATTTTTAATTTAGTTTAAACTATAGACCTAAATCAATACTTAATACGGAAAATCAATTTGTCAAGGATTTAATTATATTCACAGCTGTCCGGTTAAGATTTTGAAAAAATGAATTAATGTACTATAATCATTATAAAAATTGACGAAAAAGAAAGGGATCGATTTGAATTTGCCAAAAATACGGTTTTATGGTCCCCTGACGGGAAAACCCCGAAAGGAAACTTACCATGAACAAAGGCCAAACCGTTTTTTCTCAGGTCATCGATTTCCTCCCGAAGAAAAAATTTCGTCAATGTGTCAATCGCTATAACGGTAATTACCGGAGTCGTTCTTTCACATGTTACAGTCAATTTTTGTGTATGGCATTTGCCCAATTGACTTACCGCGAGAGTTTGCGTGATATCGAATGCTGCCTCAGGGTCATGCAAAGCAAGCTTTACCATATGGGTATCCGGGGCACTGTCGCCCGCAGTACCATGGCAGATGCCAATGAAATAAGAGACTGGCGTATTTATGGCGACTTTGCCCAAATTCTGATCCATGAGGCACGCACACTTTATGCTGATACCGACATTGGCCTTGATTTACAAGAGACGGTTTATGCCTTGGATTCATCAACCATCGACCTTTGCCTTTCAATGTTTCCTTGGGCGCGATTCAGGAAAACCAAGTCTGCTGTCAAGTTGCATACGTTATTGGATCTGCGCGGCAATATTCCAGCTTTCATCTGGATCACGGATGGCAAAGTCCACGATGTCAATGCGCTCGATCATCTTGTGCCGGAACCGGGCGCTATTTATATTATGGATCGCGCTTATTTGGATTTTCAGCGGCTCTACCATATGAATCAATGTTCAGCCATATTTGTAACACGATCGAAAACAAACACCGGCTTACGCCGTCTGTATTCACAAGAAGTTGATAAAAGTCAGAATATCAGGTGTGATCAAATCGTCGTGCCTACAGGTATCAACAGCAGCAAAGATTATCCGGATAAGCTTCGCCGCATAAAATTTTTCGATGTTGAAAAAGGGAGAACATTCACCTTTCTGACAAATCAGTTTTCTTTGCCGGCCATTACAATTGCAGACCTGTACCGGTGCAGGTGGCAGGTGGAAATATTTTTTAAATGGATCAAGCAGCACCTGAGAATAAAAAGTTTCTATGGCACTTCTGAGAATGCCGTTAAAACCCAGATTTGGATCGCAGTCTCAACATACGTGCTGGTTGCGATCATGAAAAAGCGCTTGAAAATTGAGTCGAGTCTTTACACAATTTTACAAATACTAAGCATATCCCTTTTTGAACGAATGCCAATTTATCAGGCATTGATCGATAACGGTTACAATACTAATATAGTATCATCTCATATCCAATTGAAATTATTTGATTCTTAACCGGACACTAATGAATTATATTATTTTTGCAACTGATGAACGAAAGGTTTTCGAATTGTCGGCAAACTCTTTCCTATAATCCTCATTTTTCTATTAAACAAGCCGAAAAGAGGCGGAGTTGGCTGGGTCTTTAAAAAACGAGCGTTCGCTCTTTTTTCTTGACACCCATCCGGCTTTTGCGGTATCAAATTATAAATTAAAAAAGTATTTTGCCGATTTAATATTTCAAGGGATCAATACAGGAAGATGAGCTCTCTGGAAAAACTACGATCTGTGGCACGGCGTCCTTACGATTACGCAAAAAGCGTTCAATCCTCTGAATCAAAACCCATCCTCGGCTTTTTTTGTTCGTATACCCCCGAGGAAATTATAACGGCTGCGGGAGCGATGCCGTTTCGTCTTTTTGGTACGCGGGAGGATATTTCTAAAGCGGATGCGCATCTTCAGTCGTATTGTTGCTCGTTGGTCCGTGGCGGGCTTGAAGACGCTTTAACCGGGAGACTAGATTTTCTTAGAGGTGTGGTATTTCCGCATACCTGCGATTCGATTCAGCGCCTGTCGGATATCTGGCGATTAAATACCGGCATGTCAGTTCATTTTGATGTCGTGCTGCCGGTCAAGTTGACAACTGAAAGCGCCCGATCCTACATGATTGCAACGCTTAACAGCTTCCGTTCGGAGCTTGAACAGGGCCTCGGCGTAACGATTTCGGATGACGCGTTGTACGAGGCAATTCACACCTATAACCGAATTCGCGAGCTACTCGGCAATATTTATGCTTTTAGAAGTCGGAATCCCTCTCAATTAGCTGCATCGGACATATATTATATTATGAAAGCCGCTATGGTAATGGATAGGTCGGCTTTAGTTGAGCAATTGGATCTTCTGTGGACGGAGCTGCGGGACAAGGCGGGTGATGAACAGGACTCCGGTCGTAAACGGGTTCTTTTAACCGGCGGAATCTGCACGCTTCCTGATGTCTATACGCTTATAGAGGATGCCGGCGGTGATGTGGTATGGGATGATCTCTGCACCGGCACGCGCTATTTCGAAGGAAAGGTTCGTGAAGACGGAGATCCCATTGAAGCTATTGCCGATCGTTATCTGACCCGCATGGTATGTCCGGCGAAGCACATGGGCATGACTATCCGGGGCGAGCATCTGATTCGGTTGGTTCGGGAGAAGCAGATTGACGGGGTGGTGTTTTTGTTTTTGAAGTTCTGTGAGCCTCAAGGCTTTGACTACCCCTATTTGAAAGATTTTATGGATCGGTCCGGCATTCCAACGCTGCTGCTTGAAGTCGAAGAGCAGATGCTGTCCGAAGGGCAGCTCAGGACACGTTTTGAAACTTTTATCGATATGTTATAAAATACAAGGTATTGGGTATTGGGTATTGGGTATAAGCATTTCGGTGTTCACGTTCAGAATATAACCTTTTCATTTATCTAAGCTGGAGAATCGAATGTCAGGAACGGATCCGGAAAAAGAAAAACGGAAGATCAAATCCGTTCAAAAGATGAAAGAGATAATGACCAACTACTATATTGAGGCCAAGGGGGCGGCGGATACCGGTAAAAAGGTGGCTTGGATCACCAGCGGCGGACCGGTGGAACCCTTGATCGCAATGGATGTCATTCCGGTCTACCCGGAAAATCACGGCGCGATGATAGGCGCGTCCAAAATGGGGGTGGAGCTTTGTGAAAAGGCCGAAGAAATGGGGTATCCCAGGGAGCTTTGTTCCTATGCCAGGTCCGATATCGGATGTTCCGTTACTAACGGCGGCCCCATCGGCGGCTTGCCAAAGCCCGATTTCCTGGTATGCTGCAACAATATCTGCGGCACGGTGATGAAATGGTATGAAGTCGCATCCCGCTATTATGGCGTACCGCTTTTCATGCTGGACACCCCGTTTACCCACCGGAAATTTCCACCGGCGGCCAAACAGTATGTGATCGACCAGATTTACGAATACATTGAGTTTCTTGAGACGCAATGCGGCCGGAAGATGGACTATGACCGGATGCAGGAAGTGGGGCGGCTTTCGGTTGAAGGTTTGCGTCTCTGGCAGGAGGTTCTGGACTCAGGCGCGCATAAACCTGCACCGATTACGGCATTTGACGCATTTTTTCACTTGGCGCTTATTGTGACGCTTCGTGGTACCCAGGAGACTGTGGATTACTATCGGCAACTCCGGGATGAAATGAAGGAGCGGATTGAGCAGGGCATCGCCATGGTGCCGAACGAAAAATACCGTCTGCTTTGGGATAACCTTCCGGTCTGGTATCGCACCAAATGGCTGTCTGAAAAGTTTGCCGCCCACGGGGCCTGTCTGGTCGGTGATACCTATACATCCGCCTGGAGCGGTGTGCTGCCTCTTATTGATGAAGATAATTTCTTGGAATCTATGAGCCAGGCCTATTCTCAGGTATATATCAATGTATCTCTTGATATCATGATCAATACGTTAAGGCGTATGATTGAAAAATACGATGTGGATGGAGTGGTCATGCACTCCAATCGAAGCTGCAAGCCCTACTCGCTGGGCCAGTATGATCTGCAGCGGATGGTCATGGAGGAATACGGGCTCCCCACTTTGATGCTGGAAGCCGACATGGTCGATGAGCGCAGTTTTTCTGAAAGCCAAATTGAGACCCGGATTGATGCGTTTATGGAAACCATCAAATCGTGAAATAGGAAAAACGAATGATAACCGCTGGAATTGATGTTGGATCCATTACCGCCAAGGCGGCCGTGTTGAACGAAGCGCATGTCCTTGGGACAAGGGTCATTTCTACAGGGTATGACGCCAAAAAGGCCGGTCGCTCGGTTTTGGATGCACTTTTGGAAACACTTGAAATTTCGGTGCCTGACATCCAAACCATCGTGGCGACCGGTTATGGCCGCAACACCGTGGATTTTGCCGATAAAGCCATCACGGAGATCACCTGTCACGGCATCGGCGCCCATTTTCTGAATCCCGAAATCCGCTTCATTATCGATGTCGGCGGGCAGGACAGCAAGGTGATCCGGATCAGTGAGGCCGGCAAGGTGATGGATTTTGCAATGAACGATAAGTGTGCGGCGGGCACCGGCCGGTTTTTAGAGGTCATGGCCCGGGCCCTGGAAGTGGATCTGGATAAATTCGGGGATATTTTTTTGAAAGCGCAGCACCCATCGAAGATTAGCAGTGTTTGTACGGTTTTTGCGGAATCCGAGGTGATTTCGCTGATTGCCAAAGGGGAGTCCCGGGAAAATATCATTGCCGGTATTCACGACTCGGTGGCCGCCCGGATTTCGGCCCTGGCCAAGCGGGTGGGGGTGACGGAACCCGTGATGATGACCGGCGGGGTGGCAAAGAATATCGGTGCGGTGAAGGCGCTTGAAAAGAAGCTTGAAACCTCGATCCGGGTTTCCGAATTCGCCCAGGTAAACGGCGCCATCGGGGCGGCTCTCCTGGCGCGAAACATTTAAATATAATATTATCGGAGGATAGCCGTGGAAGAGATCAAATTTGATCCGGAAATCTGCAACCAATGCGAAACCGTTGATTGCCTGATGAAATGCCAGTATATTGATTTTGCGGATGTGGCGGAGGCAAAGACGGAAAAATTAAAAATCAATGCCGGCGAGCACAGCCGGGTGCTGGATGAATGCCTGACATGCTATGCCTGCCAGGAATACTGCCCCTATGACAATAATCCGTTTTATCTGCTGGTCGAACGTCAGGAGCAGTTGGGACTTCTCCCGGCGCCGACGCCGATTGTCACCGAACAGCTTAAAATGATGGGGCCCAAAGGCCGGATCCAGAATGAAGCGGTCTCACCCCCGGTTGTCAATATGTGTGCCTTTCCCATGCTTACCGGCTGCGTGCGCGGAAAGCTCTTTGAAGGGGCTTCGGTGATTGTGGGGACTGATATTTTTTGCAATATCATGTGGCTGCATTTTGCCAAGAACTCCACCATTAAAGAGCGTGTCCCGCAGATGATTGACAACATTATGAACTATTATCTCAAGGATTCCGGGGTCGAGGAAATGATCTGCTTCCACGATGAATGCTACGGCACTTATACCAGCGTGGCCCCGGCTTATGGCATTGAGGTGCCCTTTAAACCGGTCCATCTGTTTGACTACATCAACCACCGGTTGGACGAATTGGCCGATCTGATCACCCCGCTCAACGTTAAAATCGCTTATCAGCGACCGTGTTCCAACCGGCTGATTCCGCAGACCGACCTGGTTCTGGACGAAATATTAAAAAAAATCGGTGCAGAGCGGGTCCCGCGCACCTATGACCGGGAAACTGCCCTGTGCTGCGGCGGGGTGCCGCGCGCCCATCAGCGGGATAATCTGGCGGATGAACTGGTGGAAAAAAATATTAACGATATGCTGGACGTGGGGGCCACCTATTGCATTTTTAATTGTCCGTTTTGCATGGCCACGCTGGGGCAGGAGGTCGCTGAAAACGGTATCATGCCGATTCTTATAAGTGATTTGGTTCAGATGGCATTGGGGGAATAACTATTATGAAAGAATTGATTGATCGGTTGAAAAAAATTGTCGGCGAGCGGTTTGTTTCGGCAGAGTCAGAAGAGCGGTATTTATATTCAATGGACATGGGGACCATGCCGCCGTCTGTTCCGGATCTGGTGGTCATGCCGGGAAGCACCGAAGAGGTATCGAAAATTATCCGTTTGGCCAATGAGTATAAGGTGCCGGTGGTCCCCATGGGCGGCGGGCTGGTGCTCTCGGGGCTGACCCGGGCATTGAAGGGCGGGATGATCCTGGATATGAAGCGGATGAACCGGATTACAGAGGTGAACCCGAAAAGCCGGTATGCGGTGGTCGAAGGGGGTACCTCCGAGGGAATGCTTCAGGCGTATCTGAAAAAGCACCATCCGGAGCTTAAGCACTCTTTGCCGGATGCCCCGCCGATCGCCACCCTGGCCGGCAATGTCTGTATTCACGGTTCCGGCCATCTTTCCGTACTGGGCGGTTATCATTCAGACATGCTAAACGGTATGGAGGTGGTGCTGCCCACCGGCGAGGTGGTTCGGACCGGGTCCTGCAGCGTCTCTTCCGACTGGTTTGGCAAAGCGCCGCTTCCGGATTTATCCGGTCTGTTCATGGGGTGGGCCGGGACCACGGGGGTTGTCACCCGCCTGGGTATCAAGTTGTATCCCAACTATCGATATAGCGACCTTTTGATTTTCGTGTGTGAAGATGCCGAGGACATGCCGGATGTAATTTCCAGACTCACCAGTACCCAGGTGGCGGAAGACATGACTCCCTGGATGACCCCGATACCGGAGTGGGCCAAGGGCTTCATGCATATCAACATCGCCTATGGCGCCCACAGCAAAGAGGAGCTGACATTTAAGCGCAACCTCTTGCAGATGTCGGTAAAGGAATATAAGGACAAAAAGATAGGCGGGTTTCTGCCCATGCCGCCGCCGCAGAAAGCCCGGTATATGCAAATTCCGACGCCGGATTTGGTTCGCTTTGCCGACGTCCGAAAAGGGGGCGGCTTCGAATATGTGGGGGCGATCATGGCCATTGAGCACTTTGCCGAGGCCTATCGCGCCGGCGTTGAAATCGCTGAGAGGAATGATGTGAGTTATTCCATGGGCGCCCGTGTTGTCGGCGCCGGGCATTCCATGATGTTTTTCTATGCCTATGCGTTTAACCGGGCAGATAAGGAGGACATGGCCAGAGCCCAGAGAGCCCTGGAGGAGACTAATGCCGCCGCCCTGGAAATGGGAGGAATTCCCTGGAAAGCCGAACTGCCGGCCCAGCAACAGATTATTGAAAAAATGGCCCCTGACACATTTGCCTTGATGAACCGGATCAGAGAGACTTTGGATCCGAACCATATAATGAATCCTGGCAACTGGGAGCGAACATAAGTTTTATTATAAGGACATAAAGTTATGAAGCATGAAGAGATCCTCCACCGATGTTTTCGTTGCGGTTACTGTAAGCTGCCGTCTAACTATACTGATATTAATTGTCCGGCGTACCAGGCGTTCCGTTTTGAAACCTATTCGCCGGGCGGCCGGATGTGGCTGCTCCGGGCCTGGTTAAACGATGAAATAACCAATAGCAAAAGGTTCGCCGAGATTATGTTCTCCTGTTCCGCCTGCGGCAACTGCGTGGAACAGTGCGCATTCCCAAAGTTTAAGGAGCTGCTGCTCGAGGTTTTTACCGCGGGCAAGGAGGCGTTCCTGGACGCCGGCCAGGTGCCGGCGCCGGTAAGGGACTATCTGACCAAAATCCAGCTGCACGGCAACCCTTATGGGAAACCGGGCAAAAAACGGCCGGAATGGGCGGCCGATTTGGGGATAGAACCGTTTTCGGACCAGGAATACCTGTTTTTCGTCGATGATGTCGGGGCATACGACACTCGGGGCCAGGAGATCGCCCGTTCTGTTGCGGGCATTCTTCAACAGGCGGGTATTTCATTCGGTATTCTTTCAGGCGAGGAGGTCTCAGACGGCAATGATGTGTTGGCCATCGGGGAAACCCCGTTATTCGAGGAGCTCGCCCGGAAAAATATAGACGTGTTCAATCAAAAAGGCGTTAAGAAAATTATTACGCTCTCCCCGCATTCCCTGCACGCCCTAAAAAATCACTACCCAGGTCTAGGAGGTAACTACCAGGTCAGCCATTACACCCAGCTTTTGGCGTTTTCCATGGGTAAGCTGAAATTAAGGGAGAAGGGGACAAAACCTTGTATCACGTTTCATGATCCCTGCTACCTGGGCCGTCATAATTGGGACTACCAGTCCCCCCGGATGATACTAAAAGCATTGCCGGGAGCTTCCGTGGTTGAAATGGATCGGAATCAGAAGAATGCATTTTGCTGTGGCGGCGGGGGCGGAAACTTTTTTACGGATATCCTCTCGGCAGAGGAGGACTCCCCCGGCCGGGTAAGGGCCAGGGAGGCGGCCCGGACCGGGGCGGAGCTTTTAGCGGTGGCCTGTCCGATGTGCGCCGTGATGTTGGAGGATGCGGCTAAAGTTGAAGGGCTTGAGAACCGGCTGCAGGTCAGGGAGGTTTCTGAGATTATGGCGGAGTACCTGGTGGATGGATAGGTCTTCGGGTTTCAGGGATTTCTAAGTAATACCAGGTTCACAGTTCACGGTTCAGGGTTTAAGGTATAAGGTTTAAGGTATATTGAATTTTCAATAAATTTATATCATTAAGCCAATTCCTGACCGGTTTATCGAAATCTGTACAATCAATGTAGCGGAAGGCTTGTTCAGCCTTCCATTGGACGCACTTTGTTATATCGGTCGCTTCTGCGAATGGCGGGCTAAAGCCTGCCGCTACATCGCATTTACCATAGAAGTCACTTTTAGGCTTGGCCCCGGCTGCGGCCCGCGGGAACTTTATCATTTCTCGTCGTGCGCAAAGAGCAGCTCGCAGATGCGTTCGCTTAAAAACATGATGGATTCGATATCCAGGTGTTCGGTAAGCGTTTCATCAAATAACAGCTTGGCCTCGGCATCAAACCCGTCGGCCGGCTCTTCGTCCCAGAACATCAAGAGCACGGGCACCCGGGGCAGGGCATGAAACAGCACCGCCGCATCCGCATTGGTAAAGGCTTTGGTTTTATCTTCCCCGCCAATGGCCTTTGCCGCAGATAACAGATCTTTTACCCGGCCCCTGAAGGCTTCAATCAAAGGGGCCTCAACATGGCTTTTCATGGATTTGATTTTTGACACGGTATTTGGAAATTCAACCAAACCCTTCCAGTTCCCCGACGGCTTGGCGCTTCCGCCCTGGGCCATGTGATTATAAATAAAGACCTGTTCATAACGGGTCAGGGCTGTCCCGTCCGGTTTTGTTACGGCCTCGGGGGTAATAATGACATGATCATTAAAGTAAGGGAGTTTCAAGGCGGTCTGGCCGTTCAGCTCAATCAGTTCCCCACCGATTCGTCCGGGCAGGTCGGGTATGTCCATTGAGGCGGAGCGTTCTTTGGCCCATACCAGCGCATCTTCGGCCATATCCCGCTTGGTCCATTTTTTTTGCGCATACTGTTTTTTCAATTCCTTTTCGTAGCGTTCAACTACCTCGGCAGATAGGTGGGGGCACTTGCTTAAGGGTACCTGTTCGGAAACTACCATGGTCGCAAATGCGAAGCATGTTGGAAAACCGCAGTCACCGCAGTCGGTTTGCGGAAGAATGTCCCGGTATATGTCGATTCCTGAGATTGCCATAAATTATTCTCCATAACAACCCGCCCATAAGGCGCTAAGCGGCGTTCAGTTTGCGATATATTGAGCGGTTTTTTTTATAGATTTTAAGAAATATGGGGAAAAGCCGGTCGTAGACGGCCCGGTTTTCCGGTTGGGGCTTATATGTCCGCCGGAAACGTATCAGGCCGGGGATATCAGAAAAATCGATAGCCCCAAGCCCAACGGCGGCAATGAAAGCCGCGCCCCGGGCATTGGCCTGCATGGGATACTCCACCTGCCGGATATCACGGTCTAAAATATCGGCCAGGATTTGACACCACAGATCCGATTGGGCGCCGCCCCCGACAAAATTAAGGGGTGAGAGCTTTTTCCGAACAAACCGCTCCACATATGTCAGGCTCCATTTAGTATTGTAGGAAACCCCTTCCAGAACGGAACGGATGAGGTGATTTTGCGTGGTGGCTTTGGACATATTGTAGAATCCGCCGCGAAGCGATGTGTCGTCAACCGGCGTACGCTCGCCGTTTAGCCACGGCAAAAAAATAAGATCATCACTGCCCGGCGGGACGGCTTTCGCTATTGCATCCAGATGTCTGTATGGGTCTACCTGCGGATTCGGATTGAGGACATTTTGATAAAAAAGCAGGTTCTGCCACAGCATGTCCAGACAGCCGCCGGCCATATCCTGCTCGTTCACCGACTGGTATTTGCCCGGCACGGCGGTGGGAAAAGAGGCGATAGAATGGAAGACATCGGTTTTTTTAAACGGCACCACCGCTTGGACCCAGGAAGAGGTGCCGATGTAAATATGGCCTGCATAGTCGGCTACTGCGCCGGAACCGATGCAGGCGGTCTGATGGTCCGGCGAGCTGACGATAACATCGGTATCAGGGTCTATACCGATCTCTTGGGCCACATCCGGCCGTAGTTTTCCGAGTTTTGCAGTTGACGCCGTCATATCCGGCAGTTTTTCCCTGTCAATACCAGCAGCTTGGATCAGTCGATCGTCGTATTTGACATGATTGACATCCCGAATATCCGATACCCAGAATAGCTGCATGGAATCGTAGGATGCGGCGAACCGGCCCGTAAGCCGGAAATTCAAATAGTCCTTGCTCGGCAGAAAAAGGTATGTATTGTCATAAATGTGCGGGAATTCATTTTTGATCAGCAGCACATGGGCGATATCATCTTTTCCCGAAAGCGTCGGGCCGCCGCCGGTTTTAGGGAGCCATTTGAGAATCATGGGAAGGCCGTAGCCATCAATGCTGGGAAAACCTTTCATCAGCTTTTTAACATAGGGGGCGCCGCGGGAATCCATCCACGTCAGGGCGTTCATGAGGGGAGAACCGTTTTTATCCACGGCAACCGTTGTGGAAAAGGTGCTGGAAACGGCAATGGCCGAAATATCTTTGTGGTTTATCCCTGATTTTTGGATCAGCCGGGAAGTGGCTGCGATCAAGGCATTCCACCAGTCATCCGGGTTTTGTTCGGCCCCGCCGCCGGGGAAAAAGTAAATGGGGGTGGGTTCAAACTCAAAGGCCCGGATTTCTCCATAAACCGATATAATCGCGGCTTTTATGCCGGACGTTCCGTGGTCAATGGCAAGTATGTATGGGGGCTGCGTCATTGGAATGATGATGGCTTCGTAAAAAGTCCAATATCTGTGTTGCGCTGCATCCCTCGGAATTTCACGTACAGCTAAGTACGCTGCATTCCTCGGGATTTTGCGCGCCTCCTGATCTTAAACGGGGCTTAAACTTTTTACTTTGCCATCCTAAAATTAACTTTTTACGAGATTGTCAATGATTATATATCCAGGGTTTCAATGGTTCCGTTTTCATCCACCCGCTGGATGATCACGCCGCCAAAGGCATCCCCGTCCGCTTTTTTCCGGTCCAGCTTCATAACCGTTGAAATCAGTTGAATAAAATCATTTGGATCAATGCAGGCCTCCGGCGGCATCACGCCCTTTTCGGGGATTTTGCCTTGTTGCATGAGGATGCCGCCCATGGCCGCCGGAATGCCGGTACCCTCCCCCAGGGCCTGACTTTTGGAGGCCATGTGAAACCGGTATTCTTCATATTTTCCGTCTTTTTGGCCTTTTGCCACCACCGAGCAGCAACCGCGCTGCGCCCCGAAACCGGTTTCCTTTAAAATGCGCTCACGCTCCCGAAGGATATAGGCGATGGCGAACTCATAGGGGGAGACGCTTTGCCCCTTTACTGATATCGGTTTTGGATCATCAAGGCCCAACCGGCATAATTCCTTGGTCAGCTGGTAGTATTCGTTCGGCAGAACGGTGCCCCGGTTGGTGACCTGTTTTAGGCTTATGTATTTGGGAATGGTGACCTGCTCCGGATGCGGGTAGGGATAGACAGGAATATTATTGCCCAGAGCGGGAAAGTCGAACTCCGTCCGGAGCGCTTTTCCCTCGGGTTCAAAAAATTGTACATACTGCAGCCGGCCGTCTAAGAACATGGGAATATCGATCTTCATACAGTGAAACCGGTGGCCGATCACCCCTCCGCCTTCAACCGGTTCCCCGCCGTGGGCATGATAGATGTCTACTGCCTGGATCTCGTCAAGGAGGTTGTCCGCCGCAAACCGGGCAAGAATATTGCTGGCGCCGGGGGAACTCCCCATGCCGATCACGGCCGTGATCCCGGCCTGTTTCGCCGCATTATCCATTTCCAGGATGTCCAGGGTGACGTCCACGTCGTCGCACACATCCACATAGTTGATTTTTTCTTCAATGACCGTTTGCAGAACGCCTTTTACGGTTTTGTAAAACGGCCCGATACAGTTGATTACAAGATCAAAGCCGGTGATCGCCTCTCGAATGCTTGCCGGCTCCGTTGCGTCTAACTGAATGGCTGAGATTTTTTCCGGCCCCATTTCCTCTGCCAGCGTCTGTCCCCTTTCCAGATTGATGTCGCCGATGCAGATGGATGAAAAAAGGGGCTGATCCTTTAGCGTCCGTACCACCACGCTGCCCACCGCCCCGCACCCGCCGAGTACGACAACTGATGCCATTTTAACATTCTCCTTTTGAACCGATTGATGAATAATTTGGTTTAATTTTATCCTGATTTGTATTAATTGCAATAAAATCAATACTGAATAAATACTGCCGAACAGCCGGGCCCGGATCAAGGGGTTGAATTTACAAGTATTCTATGTTTTAAAATTGGGCGTCAGCAACAGGCAGGCAGCTGGTAAAAAGATAATGGAGAACCTTTTGTTTTATATCATATCGGCGGCATTTCGGATTATCGGACTGCTCCCGCGCCATACGGCGAAAATGTTTAGCCGATGGCTTGGAAGGGCATGGTTTATATTGGATCGCCGGCATCGGGATGTGGCGATAAATAATTTGACTTATGTCTTTGGATATGAAAAAAGCCCAACCGAAATCCGGCAAATGGCCAGGCGAATATTTGCCAATCTTGTTCTGGTTTTGTTTGAGATCGGCTGGGCGTATCGATCTTCACCCCGGGAAGTCGCCCGTCATATTCGTATTGATGGATTGCTTCATCTCCATCAAGCATATCGAAAAGGCCGGGGCGTTATGGTGTTAACCGGGCATTTGGGCAGCTGGGAGTTGCTCTCTGATGCAGCGGGGATACTGGGTTATTCGATTAATGTTATCTACCGGCCGTTGGATTTTAAACCGTTGGACCGGTTCTTCGGGCACCTTCGGAGCCGTTCCGGCGCCCGGCTCTTTCCGAAGGCAAGCGCCATGCGAAAGGTCCTGCGAAGCCTCCAGAATAATGAGCTGGTCGGCACCCTTCTGGATCAGAATTCCGTGCGCCGGGCGGGCGTTTTTGTCGATTTTTTCGGAAAATCCGCCTGCACCAACAAGGGATTGGCGCTTATCGTGCAAAAAACGCGGTCGCCGGTTGTCCCCATATTTCTGGTGCGGGAGTCGGATAAATACCGCATGATAATTGGCCCGGAAATTCCGCTGGTTTTGACCGGGGACAAAAGCCGGGATGTGGAGGAAAATACCCGCCGGTTCAATCGGGTGATCGAGTCCATGATTCGCCGGTATCCTGAGCAATGGTTCTGGGTGCATCGCCGGTGGAAAACCCGGCCGCTAAACGAGGCGGCGTATGCGTCGCCATCTCATGATCAGGGGAATAGCAGATGGAATTAAAAATTCCGGAATATATTTTATCCATCAAACCATACACGCCCGGTAAACCGATAGAAGAACTTGAGCGGGAATATAAAATATCAGGCTCCATCAAGCTGGCCTCCAACGAAAATCCGCTGGGCCCTTCGCCGAAGGCGCAAAAAGCCATGAAAGAGGCAATGGGAATCCTTAACCGTTACCCTGATGCCAGCGGTTACTATTTAACCCAAAAGCTTGCCGCAAAACTTGGGGTTCGGCCTGAAACCGTGGTTCTTGGAAATGGATCGGACGATGTGATCGGCATGCTCGCCCGGGCATTGCTGCAGACCGGGGATGAGGCCGTCATGACCGCTCCCTCGTTTTTGATGTACGAGATTCTTGTGAAAAGTGTCGGTGCCGCCCCGATCTTTGTGCCGTTAAACAAACTTGCGGTTGATCTTGATGCCATGGCTCTGGCCATCACAGAAAAAACCCGGATGGTATTTATTAATAACCCCAACAATCCAACGGGTACGTTTATCAAGCAGGGCGAGTTTGAGGCGTTTTTGAAGAAACTTCCTTCTTCTGTGACAGTCGTTCTGGATGAGGCCTATATCGAGTTTGCCAGGGACCCGGACTGCCTGAACGGACTTTCAGCGATCGGCGAAAATCCGCCAGTCGCCGTACTGCGTACATTTTCAAAAGTTTATGGGTTGGCCGGCATCCGGATCGGATACGGGATCATGCCTGCTGATATGGCAGGGCTCCTGCACCGGATCCGGCAGCCGTTTAACACCAGTTCGCTGGCGCAAGTTGGAGCCGCGGCGGCCCTCGACGATGACGCATTCTTGCAGCAAACTTTGCACCTGGTTGAAACCGAACTGATTTTTTTGCAGACAGCCTTAAATGAAATGGGTGTCACCAGTTTTCCGACCCAGGCCAATTTCTTCCTGATTGATGTTAAACAGGATGCAGACCGGGTGTTTCAAAAAATGCTGGAAGAGGGTGTGATTATCCGTTCCATGGTATCTTACGGTTATCCGCAGTATGTCCGCGTCAATGTCGGTACCCGCCAGGAGAATATTCGATTTCTAAAGGCCTTTGAGAAAGTTATGGGTAAAATGTCACAGGAAATCGGGGGATGAAAAAACTTCTCATCACGATAGACGGCCCGGCAGGATCAGGAAAAACTACGGTCAGTCGTAACCTGGCGGAGAAGTTGGGATATATATATGTCGATACCGGCGCTCTGTATCGTGGGGTCGCCCATGAGGCCAGGCAAAACGGCATTTCCCCTGATGATGATGCGGGCCTTGAACGTTTGTGCGCCCATATCCGGCTGCGGGTGATAAAAACGGATGCCGGAACCCGGCTTTATTCCGGAGATACGGATATTTCAGATAGAATAAGGACTCCGGAGATTTCCATGATGGCATCTGCCGTATCTGCCCGTCCCGTGGTGCGGCAGGCGCTTTTAGATATTCAGCGACAGCTTGGTGCAGGCAAAAACGCGGTTTTTGAAGGCCGCGATATGGGTACGGTGGTATTTCCGGATGCGGATATTAAATTTTTTTTGACCGCCAATCTTAATACCCGAGCCATGCGCCGCTACAAGGAGTTTTCGGAGGAAACCAATCAGGCATTTGAAGAGGTGGCCGCTGATATGAAAAAGCGGGATGAAAATGATGCCTCGAGAGATGTCGCGCCTTTAAAGCCGGCTGATGATGCTGTTTTTATAGATTCCACGAATCTGTCGGTTGAGGCCGTGGTTGCCGAAATGATGGGCAAAGTGGCTGAAAAAACTCAATCTTAAAGCGGTTGGAGGGTTATTTAACTGCATAATTAACCTTAAATTAATCATTGAGTTTTAAAATAAGCTCTGTTAAACAAACAAATTTATATTGACCTGCTTAAAATCAGCGGGAAAGAGATTATGGCAAAGGGGGAAAGAACATCAATGGATAACATTATGGACAATTCTGAAAACCGGCAGTCCGATCAGGTCGAAACGAAGATGACTGACCGGGCGGCACAAACTTCATCCGATGAGTTTCCTGGCGCGAGCGGACAGGAGAAGTCAGAAGCAGAGGCTGACGTCGGTATGGATCAATTCCTGGAGATGTATGAAGAAAGCCTGAAGCAGTTTCAGGAGGGTGAAGTCGTCAATGGGGTCGTCATCTCCATGGATAAAGACTATGTCTTGGTTGACGTCGGATACAAGTCCGAAGGCCAGATCCCTATTCACGAATTCAGGGACGACAACGGCAATCTGGATGTCAATGTAAATGATAAAGTCGAGGTCATGGTTGAATGGTGGGATGAAGAAGAGGAACGGGTCATCCTGTCAAAAGAAAAAGCGGCCAAGGTGAAAGTCTGGGAAGCAATCAAGGATGTCTACGAGTCCGGCGGCACCATTGAGGGGGTCATTACCAATCGGGTGAAAGGCGGTTTTTCCGTTGATGTCGGTGTCCAGGCATTTCTTCCAGGATCACAGGCGGATTTACGGCCAATTCGAAATCTGGATGAAATGGTTGGCCAAACTTTTCCTTTCAAGGTTTTAAAGTTTAACCGGAAAAGGAATAATATTGTGCTCTCGCGCCGCGCCATTCTTGAAGAGGAAAGGGCGTCCAAGCGGTCGGCGACGCTGGCTACCATTGAAGAGGGTAAAGTAATGGAGGGCGTTGTTAAAAATATCACAGAGTATGGCATATTCGTCGATCTCGGTGGTGTTGACGGCCTTCTGCATATTACCGATATTTCATGGGGACGCGTGAAGCATCCTTCAGAGCTATATGGCATCGGCGATCCGATTACGGTCAAGGTGCTCTCATTTGATACGGAAAACGAACGGGTGTCTCTTGGTATGAAACAGCTTGTCCCCGATCCATGGTCGTTTGCCGAAGAAAAATATCCCGTCGGCACCAACGTCACCGGCCGTGTCGTCAGCTTGGCTGATTATGGGGCATTCGTTGAGGTGGAAGAGGGGATTGAAGGACTGATTCATGTGTCCGAGATGTCCTGGACGCGAAAAATTCGTCATCCTTCCAAGGTCGTTGGTGTCGGAGAAGAAGTAGAGGCCATGGTACTTGACATAAGGCCGGAAAGCCGGCGGATATCCTTGGGTATGAAACAGACAGTCCCGAATCCATGGGAGGTGATCAGCGAGAAGTATCCCGAGGGTTCCACTATTGAGGGAAAGATAAAAAATATCACAGACTTCGGTATGTTCATTGGTATCGATGATGATATCGACGGGCTGGTGCATATCTCCGATATTTCGTGGACCAAGCGTATTAAGCATCCGTCCGAAATATATAAAAAAGGAGACACGATACAGGCGAGAGTTCTGGATATTGACAAGGATAATGAACGGTTTTCTCTGGGTATCAAGCAACTGGCGGAGGACCCTTGGAAAACGGTTGCCGACCGCTATCCGGTGGGCACGGAAATCAGCGGAACCATTACGAATGTAACCGATTTTGGGATTTTTGTCGAGCTTGAAGAAGGCATCGAAGGCTTGGTGCATGTTTCTGAGATCAGCAAGGAAAAAGTTAAAACCCCGCTGGGGCAGTATCAAGTCGATGATACATTGAATGCCAAAGTAATTAATATCAATACCGAGGAGAGGCGGATCGGGTTGTCCATCAAGCAGCTTGAGATGGAAGACGAACAATCTGTGCTTGAGGACTACGTCAATCAAATCAAGCCGGCGCCATCCAGCCTTGGAGAAATCCTGAAAGAAAATCTTCAGGAAAAACTCAACAGTGATAGCGCCGCTGAAATAGCCGCTGAAGAGGCGGCCGCTTCAGAAGAAGAGGCACCGGCGGATGAGCCGGCAGAGACTTCTGAGGTGGATGCAGCGGATCCTTTACCGGATTCGGATCCTTTACCGGATTCGGATCCTGCCCCGGCGTCGGAACCGGATCAGGAGGATCCGGAAGAAGATATTTAACCGGCAAAGATAAAATAAGACATGATTAAGCGGGGGCAAGATGGTTCTGCCCCCGCAAAATTTTCTATACCTGATAACACCTGAGATCCAATTAAACCCATGTTTTCCCGCAGGCATCCATTTCTATTTTTTATACTTGCCTTTTCCGGCATTGTTGCCGTCACCCTTGTCCTGACCTCGCTGATAACCATGGTTGGTAAAGAAAAAAGGGCGTTCAGTTATGGTGAGAAAGTGGGGGTTGTTGAAATTGATGGTCTGATGACTGATGCCCGCCGCGTTTTGGAACAAATAAAGAACTTTCGGGAGCAGGAGGCTATCAAGGCCATCGTTTTGCGGGTGAACTCCCCCGGCGGTGCTGTCGGGCCGGCCCAGGAGATTTATCGGGAAATCCGAAAAACAGTTAGGACAAAAAAAGTGGTTGCTTCTTTGGGGTCTATCGCCGCATCCGGAGGTTACTACGTGGCTGCTGCGACTGATGGGATCGTTGCCAACCCCGGAACGGTGACCGGCAGCATCGGAGTGATCTTGGGGTACACCAATTTTCAGGATCTTTTTGAAAAAATCGGGTTGCGGCCGGTAATCATAAAAAGCGGGAAATACAAGGATATTACCTCCCCGGTCCGGGAGATATCGGATAAGGAGCGGGAGTTGCTTCAGCAGTTCACGGATAATATTCATAACCAGTTTATTGAAGATGTGGCCGAGGGCAGGGGCAAAAGTCCGGAGGACATTCGCAAGATTGCCGATGGCCGTATTTTTTCAGGTGAGGCGGCAAAGCAATACGGGTTGGTTGATCGGTTGGGCAACCTGGAAGACGCCATTGAATGGGCGGGGAGATTAGGCGGGATTAAAGGTAAGGTAAAAAGTGTTTACCCGCCGAAGAAAAAACTGCCGATCATTGAATACCTGATGGATATGGCAGCGGCCCGAATCCAGTCGATGGTGGAAGACATGTCCGCGGTAACGCCCGGTTACATGTATTGTCCGGGGAGATAGGTATTGGGTATTAGGTATTGGGTATTAGGTTCAGGGTTTAAGGTGCAGGGTTTAAGGTATAGGGTTTTGGGTATTGGGTATTAGGTATTGGGTATTAGGTTCAGGGTTTAAGGTTCAGGGTTTAAGGTGCAGGGTTTAAGGTATAGGGTTTTGGGTATTGGGTATTAGGTTTTGGGTATAGGGTTTAAGGTTTAAGGTTCAGGGTTTAAGGTTCAGGGTTTAAGGTATTGGGTTTTGGGTATATAGCGGTTGGTTGCTAAAAAAAACCAATACCTGATTTTTACCGTTCTAAAAAAAGAGCGGTTTTTTTATTCGAAAGGGCTGATATCACCCCGGCCTTCCCGTATAATTTGGGGCATGTCGCCAATAAGGGAGACGATGCTTGAAGGTTCAGCCGGGACCGGGCCGCCGTCAATCACCAGATCAAGATGCGGGGCAAAATATTCATGTATCAGTGATGGGTCATTAATGATTTCACCATCCGACTGGCTGGCGCTCGTGGATATGATGGGGTGGCCGAGGCCTTCCACAAGGCGGATGCATATTTTGTTATCCGGCACACGGATGCCGGCAGTTTTTCGTTTGGTAAGCATGATTTTAGGCACCATTTTTGAGCCTTCGAGGATAAACGTGTAAGGGCCCGGCAATAGGCGTTTCATGGTTTTATAGGCATAATTGGTTACTTTGGCGTACTGGCTGATGTTCTTCAAATCTGAGCAGACAAAACTAAACGGTTCCCGTTTGTCTCGCTGCTTCAGCCGGTATATCTTTTCAATTGCCTTTTTATTCATGATATCACATCCGATCCCGTAATAGGTGTCGGTCGGATAGGCGATGATGCCGCCTTGGTTGAATATATCAACAGCCCTGTTAATAAGGCGCTTTTGTGGATTTTCAGGATTAATATGTATTAACATGGAATTTTCGTTCCGTTTAAATGTTCATATAAATGACTGCTTAGCAGGCGGCAAGAGACAACCATGTTGACAAGGTTTGTAGGCTTACAGCGGTTTTAAAGCAGCCTGTTGATTTTCGTTGTCTGGAAAATTTGTTTTGTATTATGATAATGATAATTGTCCTGTCAAGCGCTCTATTTGACAAACAGCCCGGCAAAAAGGATTTTTTGGAGGCGTTATGAGCAAGATTCCACCTGAAGAGGCCTATTCTTTTGATGATGTGCTGTTATTGCCGAATTATTCGGATGTATTGCCCAGTGAGGTTAACACGAGTACCCGGTTGACGCATAACCTGTCATTGAATATTCCTTTGGTTAGTGCGGCAATGGATACGGTAACCGAAGCCCGCACCGCCATCAGCATGGCGCGGGCCGGTGGTATGGGTTTTATTCACCGGAATATGAGTATCAAAAGACAATGCAAGGAAATCGAGCATGTCAAAAAATCTGAAAGCGGGATGATTATCGACCCGGTCACTACTGAGCCGGATGTCCCCATCAGCAGTGTTCTAAAACTCATGGAGTATTATCATATTTCAGGCGTTCCGGTCACAAAAGGCGACAAGCTGGTGGGTATTGTCACCAACCGGGATCTCAGGTTTGAGACCAACTTGGAAAAGCCCGTTTCCGAGGTTATGACCAAGGAGAATCTGGTCACGGTGGAAGAGGGCATTGATATGGAGGAGTCTAAGAAACTGCTGCATGAGCACCGGATTGAAAAGCTTTTGGTCGTCAACAAGGAGGGCCGTTTAACCGGCATGATTACCATCAAGGATATCGAAAAGATCCGGAAATTTCCCAATGCCTGTAAAGACAGCCTCGGCCGCCTGCGGGTGGGCGGCGCTATCGGGGTTGGAGAGGATATGGAGGCCCGGGCTGAAGCGTTGATTCAGGCCGGTGTCGATGTGATTGTGATTGATACCTCACATGGGCATTCTGCCAATGTCCTTAAAGCCATAAAAATTTTAAAAGGAAACTTTCCGGATGTTGATCTGATCGCAGGGAACGTAGGGACGGCAAAGGGCGCTGAAGAGCTCATAAATTCAGGGGCCGATGGCATCAAGGTCGGCATTGGGCCGGGCTCGATATGCACCACCCGGGTAGTAGCCGGAATCGGGGTTCCCCAACTAACGGCTATTATGAACTGCCGGTCCATTTCAAATAAAAGCGGTATCCCTCTTATTGCCGACGGCGGCGTTAAGTACTCCGGTGATTTGACCAAAGCGATAGGGGCCGGCGCACATTCCGTGATGATCGGCGGCCTGTTTGCCGGAACAGAGGAAAGCCCGGGTGAAAAAATTATTTTTCAGGGCAGAAGCTACAAAGCCTATCGGGGCATGGGATCGGTGGAGGCCATGACCCAGGGCAGCAAGGATCGTTATTACCAAGGAGAGGAGGAGACCGACGACAAGCTTGTTCCTGAAGGCATTGTCGGCAGGGTCCCCTATAGGGGGACGCTTTCGGAGAATATATTCCAGTTGATAGGCGGTCTGAAAGCCGGAATGGGGTATGTGGGCTGCCGCACCATTGAGGAGCTGCGGGAAAAGGCCCGGTTCATTAAGATTAGTCCGGCGGGTTTGAGGGAAAGCCACGCCCATGATGTGATCATTACCAAAGAGGCGCCCAATTACAGCCTGGATTAAGGCGAAAGGGGACTCAGTGCCTCAGTGCCTCAGTGCCTTAGTGCCTCAGTGCCTTATTGTTTAATGGAGGTGTCATGCCGGAGCCTGTGAGTAATTTTGTTCATCTGCATATGCATACCGAATACAGCCTGCTAGACGGGGCCATACGGATTGATCAGCTTCTTGAGCGGGTTAAACAGTATCAGATGCCCGCTGTCGCAATCACTGATCACGGGAACATGTTTGGTGTGGTTGAGTTTTACGAAAAGGCCACCAAAGCCGGGGTCAAACCGATAATCGGTTGTGAATGCTATGTGGCCCCTCGGAGCCTGAGGGATAAAACTCCGATTGACCACAAGGGCATATCTCATTTGGTGCTTCTGGCAGAGAACCAGACTGGTTACCAAAATCTATGCCAACTGGCTACCAAGGCCAGTTTGGAGGGCTTTTATCATAAACCCCGCATTGATAAAGAGATACTAAGACAGCATTCAGAGGGCTTAATTGGACTTTCCGCCTGTCTGAAAGGCGAGATTCCCACACTGATTCAGGCCGGCCGTATTGATGAGGCCGATGAAGCGGCCCGGTTTTACCATCAGCTGTTTGGTGAGGGCAATTTTTACCTTGAGGTCCAGAACAACGGGATTGAGGTGCAGGCCAAAGTCAACCAGGCATTGCTGGATATGAGCCGGCGGCTGTCCATTCCACTGGTGGCCACCAATGACTGTCATTACCTGGATCAAAAGGATGTGCGGGCCCATGACGTATTGCTTTGCATCCAGACCGGAAAAACGGTCAATGAAACCGATCGGCTAAGATTCGGCACCGAGGAGTTATATCTTAAACCCCCCGAAGAAATGATCCAGGCGTTCGAGGATTATCCGGGGGCGATTGAAAACACTGTAAAAATTGCCGACCGCTGCCATGTGGAATTCGTTTTTGGCACCCACCATTTCCCGCATTTTGATATTCATTCAGACCGATCCGAGGCCGAGATTTTCGAAGAGAAGGCGCGTACTGGTTTTGAAAGGCGTCTTGAACGGATTTGCGCCAAAAATCCGGATATCGATGTTGATAATTATAAGGCGCGGCTGGACTATGAGATTTCGGTCATAAACAATATGGGGTTTCCCGGTTACTTTTTAATTGTTGCCGACTTTATAGAGTATGCCAAAAAAAACAATATCCCGGTCGGTCCGGGCCGCGGTTCGGCTGCGGGCAGTTTGGTAGCCTTTGCGCTTGGGATTACCGATATCGATCCGCTTGAACACGGCTTATTGTTTGAGCGGTTTTTAAATCCGGATCGCATCAGCATGCCGGATATTGACGTGGATTTCTGTAAAAACGGCCGTGAGGATGTGTTTCACTATGTGGTGCACCGATATGGCGGTGAGGATTATGTCGCCCAGATTATCACCTATGGCAAGATGATGGCACGGGCCGTGATTCGTGATGTGGGCCGGGCGCTGGATATCTCCTTAAACGAGGTGGATGCCATTGCCAAGCTTGTGCCGGAGGATTTGAAAATCAGCATTGAAGAGGCGATCGAAAAAGAGCCCCGGCTGGCGGAAAAAGCCAATGAAAATCCGGACTTTGCTGAACTCCTGGAGATTTCAAAGGCGCTTGAGGGGTTGAACCGGCATGTGTCCACCCATGCCGCCGGCGTGGTGATCGGCGACAGGCCGCTGGTAGAGTATCTGCCGCTTTATCGCGGGAAAAGCGGAGAGGTTCTGACCCAGTTCGATATGAACATGGTGGAGAAGATCGGGCTGGTCAAATTTGATTTTCTGGGCCTCCGAAACCTTACCATTATGGCCGATACCCTTCAAATAATCAATGATCAGGGCAAAACTCCGCCGGATTTGGCCGATTTGGATTTATCAGATAAGGAGACTTACCGGCTTTTAGCATCCGGGGATACTACCGGTGTATTTCAGCTGGAAAGTCCCGGCATGAAGGACCTGATGATCCGGTTAAAGCCGGAAAAGTTTGCTGATGTTACTGCCCTGGTGGCGCTTTACCGGCCGGGGCCGATTGAATCTGGCATGGTAAACGATTTTGTGGAGAGAAAGCACGGCCGAAAGCGCGTTGAATATCTTGTGCCGGAATTGGAGTCGATTCTGGAGGAAACCTATGGGGTTATTCTTTATCAGGAACAGGTGATGAAAATTGCCGGTAAGCTGGCGGATTATTCAATGGCCGAAGCCGACGGCCTCCGTAAGGCCATGGGAAAAAAGATTGCCTCCAAGCTATCCAGGGAAAGGGAGCGGTTTTTGGATGGCGCCATCAAAAACAATATCCCTGAAGACAAGGCGGAGCAGATTTTTGATTGGATTGAAAAATTCGGCGGGTATGGGTTTAACAAATCCCACAGCGCGGCCTATGCCATGATTGCCTATCAGACCGCCTACTTAAAGGCCCATTTTCCGGTTGAATATATGGCGGCAGTCCTGACCAGCGCAATGAACAGTTCCGATAACGTGGTCAAATATATCGCCGAATGCCGGAATCAGAATATACCGGTACTGCCGCCGGATATCAACGAGAGCGATCGTGAGTTTACGGTGACCGGAAAAGCCATTCGTTTCGGACTGGCAGCGGTTAAAAACGTCGGGGATTCAGCCATTGAATCCATTATTAACACTCGCGCCGATGGAAACTATTCGTCCGTTTTCGAATTCTGCCAGCGGGTGGACATTCGGAAAGTCAACAAGCGGGTCCTTGAAAGCCTGATTCAATGCGGGGCATTTGATTCCATCGGATACAATCGGGCCCAGATGATGGCAGCAGTAGAAGACGCACTGGATTATGGGCAGAAAATTCAAAAAGAGGCGGCCGACCCCCAGTTGTCGCTTTTTGGCAATGGCACGGCCAAAGAGACGATCAATGCTCCGGTCATGCCCGAGATCTCAGAGTGGGACAAGCGGAAAAAGCTGGAGCTTGAAAAAGAGGCCATAGGGTTCTACATTACCGGCCATCCGCTGGATGAATACCAGGACCTGATCGAAAAATTCGCCTCCACCAATGCGATCGCCTTGAAAGAGGACAATGTGATAGATGGGTCAATGATCCGAATCGGCGGTATCATTCGGAGTTTAAAGACAATTACGACCAAGCGGGGCGATAACATGGCTTTTGTGAGTCTGGAAGATATGAAAGACGCGGTTGAGGTTACGGTATTCCCCTCTGTTTATACCGGCGTGCGTGATATCTTGATCGAAGATGAGCCCGTCTTTGTGCAGGGGCAGATTCAGAAAAATGAAAAATCGGTGAAACTCTTGGCAGACAAGATTATTCCGATTGAGAAAGCCGAGGAGACATGGGCGGCCAGCGTTCACCTGATGGTGAATACAGGGATAATCGAGAAGCAGACGTTGACAAGGCTTTATGAAATATTAAAAAAATATCCCGGTCCATGTAAGGGATACCTCCATTTGATTATTCCGGAAAAAACTGAAACCATTATCGAACTTCCGGATCAGATGAAGCTGCGGGTCGGGGTGGGTCTGTCCCGGGAGGTCAGTGGCCTTCTCGGCTTTTCGGCGATTCAGACCCACTGTGCGCCGATTCCGGCGGCACAGAATAATAATGGTAAGTCAAAGAAAAAAGTAAAAAAATTAAGAGTTTAATGGTCAATCTCCGGATCGGTTTGTTTTTGGTGGTTTTTAAACTTTAGTAGATGGGAAAAGGAGGCTTTATGAAAAAACAGATAATGAAGCTATTTAATTATTGATATATTTTAACCTAACTGTTAATTACTAATAACAGTATTTGTATCATTTTTTTTCTAAAATCTTATATGGGAAGGAGCTTTGTTATGTCATCTTTTAAAAAAATTGCAGTTCCGGTTTTTTTGTTATCGATCATTTTAATGGGGTGTTC
>JAGYOX010000270.1 GCA_018399235.1 Desulfobacterales bacterium
AAAACAAACCTCTCCTGCAATTATGTATTTCTTCTTTTGTAAATGTCCTGGTAGTTTCTTTAAAAGTTGTTTTTCTTTCTTTTATATTTATCAAAGGCATTTTCATTTTTTTTGTCCAAAGCAATTCCCCTTTTTATCAATACTTAGGAGCTGTTAATAAATAAATTATGCAAATCGGTCAGAAGGTGAGATGTAATAGTTCCATTCACCATGAAATTCATTCCTTGTAATGTTCAATTCTTCAAGCTGTTCATCTGAGATTTTTATCCCTTTCTCATAGGTTTTTTTATCAACATCGCATTTTACTTTCAAACCGTTTTTTGTAGTTGTATTGCTGATAAGTTGTATGATCACTGCCAGTGATACCAATGGAGTTCCTCTCCAGTTCTTGCTGATATAACTGAACAATCGATGCTCTATCTTGTTCCATTTAGATGTTCCAGGCGGTAAGTGTGATACATGAATTTCCAGTCCTGTTTCATTGGCCAGTTCCTGCAGCGAGGTTTTCCACATCCGATTACGACTCCCATTACTCCCGCCGCCATCGGCAGTAATGTACAGCTTTGTTGCCCCGATATATTTCTGACAGCCCATTTCATCCCACCACGCGCGTATACTTCGGGCGGCAAATCGTGCCGTGTCGGCACTGATGCCCACGTTGACATATCCCTCATTGCTTCCCACATCATAGACACCGTAGGGAATTGCTTTTCCCAATTCCGGTAAAGGAAAATCATGATCAAGCACTTCAAGAGGCTTGCCTGTCGGACGATATTCCGCACCTTGATTCTTGAAATTCCCGACAAACTCTTTTTTCTTGGCATCCACCGATATCACCGGCTGCCCGGCAGCCAAAAACTCGCGTGATGTACTGTTAATGTGTCTGAACTGGGCATCCCGGTCTATATGAGGAACACCTACCTGCAGGCTTTTTTTATTCATTTGCAGGCTGTAGCCAAGCTTTTCAAGCAGCTGCCCTATTTTGACATGACTGACTGTGTAGCCTTGCACTTTGAGTTCACCCTGCAGGTTCCTCAGACTTTTCGTCGTCCAGCGCAGTGGGTTTTCCGGGTTCCCGATAGTTGAGTCATCAACAAGCATCTCTAGCGCTTTTAGTAACTGAGGGCTGATTTCTGTGATTCTTTTGCGTCCGCCGCCGCTTTTTCGAATCCTCAGTCCATCTTCCGTAGTTGGCCTGGCTGTAGGGTCAGACACCAGTCCGTCAAGCTCTTTTATTCCTTGAGTTATGGTGACTCGAGAGGTTCCGGTGAATCTGCTGATTTCCTGAATGCCGCCATGGCCTAAACTGCGTGCTTCCAATCCAAGATATTTTCGCCTTTGACTTTCTGTAAGAAGAGGTATCAGTTTGGACAGTCTATTTTTTGTTGATTCATCTATCATAGATGAATCATATCATATCACACTTTATTGATCAATAAATGTATAAGTTATTTATTAACACTTCCTTACTGCACATAGGTTTTTTGAAATCGGATCATGTGCTTTACGACCATCTGGTGAAGCGCCTAGCAATTTACCAAATGTTATGTAATAGGTTATAGAATCTGTCCCTAATCTATATACACCTCCTCGTTCATTCTTACGCCCTACAATCTTAGAAGCAAGAAAATTATATATATCACACATTATTTTATCAGGCTCTTTATAGTTGTTACCGTATTTTTCATTATCATGCAGAATTTTTAATCTGATCTTTTCATATCCCTTCCAATTTTTATTAACCGCTTTTTTCATATCATTAAATGAAATAATTTTATTATCAAATACAAATTTCTTAATCGCCATTAATGAATCAACCGCGGTTGCAATACCAAAACATTTCATCGTAGTGTTACTATATTTTATACCGTTGTCAAAAAAATCCTTTCCTTTTTCAATACAGGTACTTATTGTACCTGATAAAATTGGCGAAGGGTTTATTTCCATAGGGTATTTATTTTGCTTTGCTATGTTGTCTATTGTAAA
>JAGYOX010000271.1 GCA_018399235.1 Desulfobacterales bacterium
GAAACCTTGACAAACAATCGGCGGATTTCCGCTTCGACGAGGGCGATCTGCGACTTGGCGAGGTCTTCGCGGATCTTGTACTCGCGCTCAATCCACTCGGCGATTTTGTTCTTGTCGAACCCGCTATCCAGCCCCGCCCAGATGCCGAAAAGCTCGGTGAGCACGTCGCCGGTATTCTGGAATGATGACGACATCGCATCGAATGCGGCGATGGTGCGGCTGGCGTCGGCCTCGATCTGCGCGACTGCGATATCCGCCCGCGCCTCGAAGATGGCGACGCGTTCGGCGGATTGGATCTTTTCCCATCCGAGAATGAAATCCGCGCTCGCGCGGGTCATCAGCTCGGCTTTTTCGGCTGCGGCTTTGAGCTCTTCGCCGCCGTCGTGGACGCTATCCGCGCCTTTATCCGCAGCGTCGGCGATGTCGATCCATTTGCCGGTTGCGGCGTCGAACACCGAGATCAGACCGCGCGTCGTGGTCGACAATGCGTCCGTTGCATCGGATGCCTCGACGGTGCCGTCTGCCGTGAGCTGCAGGGCCGGGTTGAGCAGGTTGAACTCGGCGACGAGCCCGTCCACGCCGATCTCGTCGAACGATGCACCAAGATCTTTTGCTGCGCTCTCGGCCTCAATCCATTTGCCTGTAGTCTCGTCCCAAACAAGCTTCCCTGAATTGACGAGGTCGTTGAACTCCTCCATCGTGAGATTGGTCAGGCCGATCTCGGACCCCAGGCTCTTCAGCGTCGCCTCGGACCGGGCGACGGCGTCATCCGATGCGCCGATGAGCGGCGGAATATCCTTAAGCCCGAGCAACCATTCCTCGAGAGCCTCGTCGAGTCCGGTAACTTCTGCGATGTATTTGCCGACTTCGAATCCGGCAAGCGCGACGGATGCGCCCGCAATCACCGGCCCCAACGCGGCGAATGAACCGACCAGTCCTTTGGCTGCGCCTGCCGCGCCGAGAGCGCCGGACAGCGAGCCGACGGTGCCGGCAACGATGTTGGCCGTCGTCGACAGGCCCAGGAAATAGCCGATGGCTGATTGCACTTCCGGATCTAGATCGGCAAACGACTGCACTAGCCATCCGATGGTATCGAACAGCGGCTGGAGCCCTTCCATCACGCCCGACGTGACGTTAATCATCCCGGTGAACGCATCAACGGCGAGTTGAATCGCCTCGGCCAGCCCCTCGGGCGTCGTCAGATCGACACCGTCGAACAGGCCGGACAGTGCTTCGTTGACGCCTTCCATCGCGTCCTCGAACCCGGACCAGTCAACCAGGGCGAGTGCTTCGGGAAGGTTTTCCGCGGCGGTTGCGAGCATCGCCGCGAGGTCGGCAATAAAGCCTTCTACGATCTCGAGCGGGACGTCAAATGATCCCTGATCAATGCCTTCGCCGATGCCGTTGAATACATCGGTCAACCCTTTTGACAGGTTGGTCATCTCGGGCAGCAGCTCGGACCCGATCTTGATCAGGATCACGTCGACGGCGTTGCCAAGCACCTTATTCACGTTTTCGAACGTGTCGGCCATGATCTTGTAGGCCGCATCGGTCGACCCCGCCGCGCCGTCCATCGCTTCGAGGTTGCGCGTGAAAACTTCGGAGGAGTTGGACGTGAGCGCCAAGACCGCGTTCAGCGCCTCGGTGGAGCCGAAGAACCGCGCCATCTGATCGACATTGCCGCCGGTCGCGGTGTAGAGGTCTTGGAGCAGACCCTCCAGCCCTTTCGTCTCCAACGCCGAGACACCGAACGCAACGCCTAGCTCCGCTGCCGCATCCGAGGCCCCTTTCGACGGGACAATGATGTTGGAGAGCGCAGCTTTAAGCCCGGTCGCCGCCTCACTGGTGCCGATGCCGTTGAACGTCAGCGTAGCGAGTGCGGCGCCAAGGGTCTCGATCGGCACGCCCACGGCCGCGGCAGTCGGCGCGAGCTGGCCCATGGAGGAAGACAGCTCGGCGGATTGGGGAAATC
>JAGYOX010000272.1 GCA_018399235.1 Desulfobacterales bacterium
CTGTACATATTGCGTTAAGCCGCCATTAACCCTGATGAATCCTGAAGTTACTTAGAAGCGGTTTCCTGCGAGGACCTCAAAAGTTGACAAAAATCCGGCCTTATTATAAAAGCCCGTTATCATGCCTGAAAAAAAATTCAGAGAAATACTTACCAACGAAAAAAATCTGATCCGGATCTTGGACAACCTGAAGGAGGGCATTATCGCCCATGATTTGAACCGCCGGATTTTCTTTTTCAACCGGGAGGCGGAACGGATCACCGGCTACAGCCGGCAAGAGGTGCTTTACCGGGACTGTCATGAGGCCTTTGGCGGTCCGTTCTGCGGGGAGCGCTGCCTTTTTCAGCAGGAAAACCATACGATCCCTGATGAAATCGACTATCCCGTAAACGTTTTAAGGAAAGACGGGCAGATCCGCAACGCCGAGATGCATGTTACGGCCATGAAGGACGAAGACGGCGAAGTTTTCGGCGTTCTCGCCTTTATTAAGGACATCACCGATATCAATGAGTTAAGGCTTAAGACCGGTCAACTGACCGGTTACGCCAATATCGTCGGCCGGGACAGCCAGATGATCCAGATTTATAAACAGATCCAGGATCTTTCAGGATACGACTATCCCGTCCATATCTACGGAGAGACCGGAACAGGAAAGGAGCTGGTGGCGGAGGCCGTACACAACCAGAGCCGGCGTGCGGGTGCACCCTTTGTGCCGATTAACTGCGGCGCGTTGCCTGAGGGGTTGATTGAAAGCGAATTGTTCGGGCATGTCAAAGGGGCGTTCTCCGGAGCCATCCGGGACAAAAAGGGCCGGTTTGAAATCGCCGACGGGGGATCCATTTTTTTAGACGAGGTGGCCGAGCTGCCCAAGGATCTCCAGGTTAAGCTTTTGCGCTTTCTGCAGACAGGTAAATTCGAAAGGGTCGGCGGAGAAGAGACGGTATCGGTCAACGTCCGGATAATCAGTGCCACCAACGCGGATCTGAAAAAAGCGGTTGAGTCAAAAAATTTTCGTGAAGACCTGTATTACCGCTTAAATGTCATACCGATGTATATCCCGCCGTTAAAGGAGCGCAAGGCGGATATCCCGCTTCTCGTGGATTATTTTTTAAAAGAGTTTTCAGATGCCTCTGAGAAGGGGGTGTTAAAAATCTCCGATGAGGCGCTGTCCATGATGATGGATTATGAATGGCCGGGAAACATCAGGCAGCTTCAGAATGCGCTGCAGTATGCCATCGTTAAATGCAGCCACGGGGTGATTCGTCCGAGGGATCTGCCCATGGAGCTGGCAGGCCTTCGCGTAGCCAAAAGCCGGCGCGGACCGGTGAAGAAGCTTGACATGGAATCCGTTCAGGATGCCCTTGAGAAAACCGCCGGTAATAAGGCCATGGCGGCCCGCCTGCTTGGCGTGGGCCGGGCCACGCTCTACCGCTTTATCAAAGAATTCCCGGAAGCCGTGCCGAAAAAAATAGAAAGCCGGTAATATTTGGGTCATGCTGCCCGAATTCGGGCAATGGGCGGTCACCCGGCCGCCTGAATCCAGTCTTACATCCGCCAGGAACCGTTTATAGCGACGCAGCAGGATGCCGCTGTAAAGTTTCGGCCAGTAAAGCATGCCGTCCTGTTTTTTTGCCATTAAGTTTTTCCTTGATCAGCTTTGTTTTTTGAAACAGGTATGTATCATCTATGAATTTGAAACATATTTTTTCAAGGTTCAAGGTTTAAGGTACAAGGTAAAAGGTTTAAGGTTTAAGGTTCACGGTTCACAGTTCACGGTTAAATTCCAAATTACAATATCCAAATCACAAACAAATTCCAAAATCCAAATTCCAAACAAGCTTCGAAGTGACTTCAAGGTATTGGGTATTAGGTTAAAAAAAATCAAAAACTTAGCCATGTAGGGCGGATAAACAAAGCGTATTCGTCAATTTCTGATCGGTTTATCGAGATTTGTACAA
>JAGYOX010000273.1 GCA_018399235.1 Desulfobacterales bacterium
TTTAATGTATCGCTATATAGAGATTTAGAAATATGAATTCTTAATTTCGGAAAGTTTTCGTATGACTGAGAGAAAAAAATTCATCTATCTCGTATTAATTTTCCTGTTCGCCTATATCGTTCCCTTCACCCATCCGCGGGTGAAGCTTGCGATTATGGAAGCGTTTTTGATGCTCCAGGAATACGCCCGGGAGCATGTAATACTGTGCCTCGTGCCGGCCTTTTTCATTGCCGGCGGCATCGCCGTGTTTATTTCCCAGGCGGCGGTAGTCAAATATTTCGGCGCGGAGGCCAAAAAGATCCTCTCCTATGGGGTTGCCTCGGTATCGGGGACGATCCTTGCCGTCTGCTCCTGCACCGTGCTGCCGCTTTTTGCCAGCATCTACCAGCGAGGGGCGGGCATCGGACCGGCGATGGCATTTTTATATTCCGGTCCGGCCATTAACGTGCTGGCCATCATTTTGACCGCCCGGGTGCTGGGTCTGGAAATGGGCCTGGCCCGGGCCGTTGGGGCGATTATTTTCGCCATTGTGATCGGCCTTTCCATGGCCGGCATATACCGCAAAGAAGACCAGCAGCGACAGACGGTTGCGATGCAGATGCCGGAAGAAGAAATGCCGCGCCGGCTGTGGCAGGATCTGATCTTTTTCGGCCTTATGGTGATTTTTCTGGTATTCGCCAACTGGGGCAAACCCGCCTCGGACCAAGGCTTCTGGGCAACCATCTATGCCATCCGCTGGTATATCGCCGGCATCTCCCTGGTGCTGCTGGTGCCGGTACTGTGGCGGTGGTTTCAGAAAGACGAGCTCAAGGAATGGGTGGGCGAAACCTACAATTATACCCTGATGATCATGCCCCTGCTGTTTATCGGGGTCATGTTCGCCGGCTTCTTCCTGGGGCGCCCAACGCACGAGGCAATTATCCCGTCCAAATACGTGGAGGCCATTGTGGGCGACAACCCGGGGCAGTTTTTCGCCCTCACCGGCATGCAGCAGGGCGCGGTACACAACTTAATCGCCATGATCTGGCCGGTCTGGACCTGCTTTTTTGCCTCTGTATCCGCGGCGTTTATGTATTTCGCCACGTTGACCGAGGTGCCAATCCTGCAGAGCTTGATGGGTTCGGGTATGGGTAAAGGTCCAGCATTGACCCTGCTTTTGGCGGGCCCGGCCGTATCGCTTCCCAACATGCTGGTCATCCGGGGGATTCTGGGGACGAAAAAAACCGTTACGTTTATTACAATTGTTATCGTATTTTCAACCGTGTGCGGACTGTTTTACGGGTGGCTGTTTGTATAAGGTATAAGGTGTAAGGTACAGGGTTTAAGGTAAAAGGAGGCTGTATGGCTGAAGCAGCGGACAAAAATTGGACGAAGCCTTTGTTAATCATTGGTATTATGATCATTGTCTTTACCGGCCTGGCGATGGCAACCGGCCTGTGGGTCTTTACGGCTATTCCCGTGGGATTTCTCTTCGGGTTTTTCCGTTATATCGGGGCTGGGTTGGGTAAGTCTTAACCCCAAGCCCTTTATCTGGGCAAACTATATTGTTGGTGGTGTCTTGTTCGGCACCGGCATCGTGATGGCCGGCGGCATCATGGAAAAATAAAAAAACAAAAAAAGGAGATGCATTATGGAAATTAAAATTCTGGGACCGGGTTGCCCGAAATGCCAGCAAACCGAAAAAATCGTCAAGGAAGCCTTGACGGAAGCTGGATCGAACGCGACCGTGGATAAAGTGACCGATACCATGGAAATAGCAAGCTATGGTGTTTTCGGCACCCCAGCGGTGGTGGTCGACGGGGATGTGAAATCCGTGGGCAAGGTGCCCAAAAAAGATGACATTAAAAAATGGCTGAAATAAAGGAGGTTCTATGAAACCCCAATGGTTTAAAAAAGGCTCTCTGATTGCTTTCGTGATAATGATTTGTTTTATCCTCGGCGGTTTGCCG
>JAGYOX010000274.1 GCA_018399235.1 Desulfobacterales bacterium
GATGCTTAATGTTTAATTTTTAATGTTGACAAACTCGCAAAAAGTCTTTTGCGAGCGATTTTGGCCACTTTTGGAAATAGATTCATGAAAATGCTGAGCGTTAATCCCGCTGCAATCGGGACAAACTGTTTGAGGCCTTTAGGCCGAGTTTTTGGAATTTGGCGAAGCATTTAACGAATCCCAAAATGGGCATCATGAGCGAGTAAAACGACTTTTTACGAAACCATCAGTAATGAATTATAAAAAAAGGGGGTTTCAAATGACACAAGATAAGAATACATATACTACCGGTTTTGGTGCACCTGTTGATGACGATATAAACAGCAAGACCGCGGGAGTCAAGGGTCCTATCCTTTTACAGGATACCCACTTATTAGAAAAATTAAGCCATTTTGATCGAGAACGTATACCTGAAAGAGTGGTGCACGCTAAGGGATCTGGCGCACATGGCTATTTTGAAGTTACTGCTGATGTTACGAAGTATACGAGGGCTAAATTTCTATCACAGATAGGAAAACGCACGGATATCTTTGCTCGTTTTTCAACTGTTGGTGGAGAAAGGGGGTCAGCCGATGCTGAACGAGACCCTCGAGGCTTTGCAGTAAAATTTTATACTGAAGAGGGCAATTACGATATGACAGGAAATAATACACCTGTCTTCTTTATCCGCGACCCCCTGAAATTCCCGGATTTTATTCATACCCAGAAGCGCCATCCGGGCACGAATTTAAAAGATGCCAATATGTTCTGGGATTTCCTCTCCCTTACGCCGGAATCGATTCATCAAGTTACCGTCTTGTTTTCTGATAGAGGTACTCCAAAAAACTACCGTCATATGAATGGCTACAGTAGCCATACCTTTAAGTGGTATAATGAAAGCGGTGAATATTTTTGGGTACAGTATCATTTTAAAACAGAGCAAGGCGTTCAAAATCTTACCCGGGGTGAGGCGGCTACGTTGAAGAGCGAGGATCCCGACCATGCAACACGGGATCTTTACGAGGCTATAGGGCGAGGTGAGCATCCATCCTGGCGCTTGGAAGTTCAGATTATGACCCCCGAACAGGCAAAGGAATACCGTTTTGATCCTTTTGATATAACGAAGGTTTGGTTCCATGCTGACTTTCCTCCGATCACCATAGGGCGGATGGTATTGAACCAAAACCCTGAAAATTATTTTGCCGAGGTGGAACAGGCTGCTTTTTCTCCAGCGAATTTTGTTCCCGGCATTGCGGCATCACCAGATAAGATGCTGCAGGGTAGACTCTTTTCGTATCATGATACGCATATTCATAGATTGGGTCCGAATTACCATTTGCTGCCGATAAATAGACCAAAGGCAGCAAAGGTCAATTATTATCAGAGAGATGGATTCATGACACTGGGTGACAATGGTGGGCATAGCCCAAACTACTATCCTAATAGCTTTGGAGGCCCTGAGCCCCAGCCAAGTTTTTCCGAACCAGATTTTGATATTTCCGGAATGGCGAAGCGGCATTCTTATGCCCTCTCGGATGATGATTTTTTTCAAGCTGGAGAACTCTATCGTCGTGTTATGACTGATGAGGACCGAGATCATCTAATTGGGAATATTGCTTCACATCTTTGTAACGCACAGAAGCGCATTCAGTTGCGTCAAGCAGCTATTTTTTATAAGGCTGATACTGATTACGGAAGCCGAGTGGCTAAAGGTCTGGGAATTGATGTAGGCGAGGTTAAGCGTATAGCAGAGATGTCTCAAGATGAGCGAGTTAAGGCTACTAAAGAGGGAGCATAGCGTAAAAGAGGTAGTAATTTTGTTAGACATCTAATGTTGACAAACTCGCAAAAAGTCTTTTGCGAGCGATTTTGGCCACTTTTGGAAATAGATTCATGAAAATGCTGAGCGGTAATCCCGCTGCAAGCGGGACAAAC
>JAGYOX010000275.1 GCA_018399235.1 Desulfobacterales bacterium
TGCTTGGCCATAATATCTGCATCTCCCCAGTTTATAGAATTGAGGCTCCATGCCTTTGCGATTAATTTTTTATCTTTTTTTGTCATTACAATAATGTTAATTGGTTGATAAGTGGTTGTTTGTTAATTCCCCAAAATTCATCTACCCATTCGGTGCGTATTTTTTCAGCGTGGAGCTCTGTCGGTGCGTTGGTGGATCGCTCAATTTTTCCGTTAAATCTCTGTGATACCCGGATTTCTCCATATTCATCCCGGTCAATTTCAAATGTTGTAAGGTTGTTCATGATTCGAATATTTGTGAATGATTGTCCCAATGCCTACCGATGTTGAACTTTTTCTTTCCCTCATGGGTTTCCATAATAAGAAGGTCAAATCTTTTTTTACCTTTTTTAACTCTCAGGATTTCGCTTTTAAGTACAAATTGACTTCTGGCTGTTTGCTTATACAATTCTTTTACAAACGGGACCAAAACCTGGGCTGATTTACTGTTAAATGCCTTTCTGAATAATTTTTTGAGAATGTTTAAGTAAAATCCGACTAACTTTTTTTTTCATTTTCTTGACCTTTGATTTTCATAAAAACATGATGCTGATAATACAATCCCTATAAAAAGGGTAATAAAGTGCTGGAAGTGTCCGGTTGCTATTCCTGCCAGTCCTGCGACTGCAAAGGCTACAAAAACCCATCCCCATACGCGATTAAAGTGCCGTTCAAATTTGCTCATAGTGCTTGTCTTTTAAGCGAACCAAATCGTCCGCGATTTCCTTTATTTTCCTGATCTCTTGTTCCGTGAGGTTGTGGTACATCCATATTAGGATGTCCAGCTTGTCTTTGTCTTTCGGCATAATTATTTTGGTTTAAATGTTTCTCGCACAAATCGACGGTTTGGCTTAATGCCTCCAATTCGAGAACATGGTATAAAACCGAACCTTTAATTTTCACAGGTTTGATTTTTCCTTCTTTTACCCAGCTGTCAATCCGTCGGCGGGAGTATCTTCGATATGCTTCGGCCTGGTTGATCTGGGTTTTTTCGTTGCCGGTTCTTATGAGGGCCCGTTGTGCCCCCATGTCGGATGCAGTAGTTAAAATCTGCCTTAATTGATTTTCATCGAGCTTATACATAGTATGTGTCTTTTTTTCGTGCGGTGCTGCCTTTTGTCTTTGATTCTTTCCTGGCGCCACGGGCGCGGGCCAGTTCGTCGGTTTCGATATATATGATATACACGTTTATGGCCAGGAAAAATGCCGTAAAAATTATCCTGGCTATTCCCACTTCCAACGCATAGTTTTTTATAGCATTGTCAATTTTTTGAACAGGAATGCGTAGTGCCTCTGCGATAACATTGCGGGTCAGGTCTGCCAGATTATGGCATCCTGTTTTGTTATAGATATTCTTCGCGTGAGTTACGGCCGTATTTTCCGAAATAAAAAGCCTGCGGGCAAGTTCCTTTCTGGTGGCACCCAGCGCAAACATGGCCGCGGCGATTTTTTCCCGAGGGGTTAAGTCTAATTTAAATATATTGTCTTTAACCGCTGGTTTCATGCTTGAAATTCTTTTGTGTATTCTCCGGTTTCGGCGTCGATTCCGTAATCCGAAAATATTTCGTTTAAAACCCTCCATTCCGGAGCCTTTACCTTACTACCCCCGGACTTCTTCATGTAGAATGTGGCCAAGCTATTCCATTCGCATTCCTGCATTATCCGATGTCGAACAAATCCGAGGTCACCGGATGGGATTTTTTTGTAAGCCTCGGAAAATCCCCTAATTGTGGTATTGCTTTCTGTTGTCATTTTTCGTAGTTTTGATTCGTAAACTGTAATATGTTGTAAATTTACGAAATCAATTTCGTTTCTGCAAAATATTTCGGTTAAAAAACGCAATTATTTTC
>JAGYOX010000276.1 GCA_018399235.1 Desulfobacterales bacterium
AGAGCGAAAAGCAGCCTAAACAATCGATTTTTCGATATTCAACAGGAGATCTGCGCTCAAAAGCTCTGAATTATAGCTTTTTATGATAGAAAACATAGCTTTTATCGATTGTCTTTGCATTTTGCTTATAAATTTTTCTTAGCTCGCAGTAAAATCTGTCAGAATTTTATCCCCGGCAGACTGAAAAGCGGGGTTTTCGTTCTGGCATTAGTTAGGTCATCTTGATAGACAGTTATCCAAAATTATAAAATTTACGCGATACTCGACGGAGCCGGAGATCCTTAGTTATTACTAAAGGCAAAATCGCCTGGGGTGAGGTTTAATCCTGATGGCCTATTGGGAGGTATGGAAGATTGTTGTCGGGCCGGTGGGGTAACTTTCCAAGCAGTTCAAAGAAGATTTGAGAAAAAGAAAACCGGATGATTTTTTCCACCCGGCTTTTTATCCTTTGACCGTATTTTCAGGATGGCGTCTCAGTTGGTAGCACTGAGCAATTTTAACTTATAACTTACTGATTTTATTAAGTAGATGGCGGAGAGGGTGGGATTCGAACCCACGGTCCCGGAATACGGGACACCGGTTTTCGAGACCGACGCCTTCAGCCACTCGGCCACCTCTCCGACTCTGAATTGCCTTTCCGTTGAAGCTGTTTATTGATTAAGTAAAACTATATATTCTGTGGTTTCGTGTCAATTGAAAATCATATGGCGCAGGGCTTTTCTGGCAGGTGAGCTCAAGGTATGCGGGCATCTTTATGGCCGCTGCCGCTAGTGTTCATTATGGTTTTGGCTTCCGCGCTAAAGGAGCCGTCCGGCATATGGATAATCAGCGGCGGGGCAATTTCAATGCCCGGCTGCCCCTCTTTTGAAGCCTGAATAATAATTCGGTCTGCGGGCGTATCTGATTTAAAATGGATTGTCCGTATTTGTTTGGGTTCAAGGCCAACGCCCCGCATTTCTAAGAGCACTTCTGTCATCCGGTTGGCCGGATAAATGGCAAATAGCCGACCTTTGCGGGTTAATAACCGGCTTGCCGCCTCTGCTAAGGTTTTTACCGTCATCATGATCTCATGTCTGGCAATGGCCGTTTGATCATTCGGGCTTATGCGGCCTGCTGCTTTAGCCGTGTGCGGCGGGTTGCAGGTGACGATATGGACCGAACCTGTTTCCGAAGGAGAAACCGTCCGGATGTCTTTTTCGATAATTCGGATATGATAGGATAGACGGTTGGATACGATATTGGATTCCGCAAGACGCGCGAGCTCGGGTTGAACTTCAATACCCAAAATGATGGTTTCCGGAAATCGGCGGGCAAGGATGAGGGGAATGACGCCGCAGCCGGTGCCAATGTCGACAATGCGCTCGCCGGCAGCCGGAATGACATGATGGGCCAGAATCAAGGCGTCAAGTGAAAACCGGTAGCCGTTTTTCGGCTGGGCGATATGAAGCGTGCCGTTTAATATGCTATCATAGGTCCAGTCCGACATAGGAGGCTCTTTGTTTGGCTCATATTTTTCCAATTTTAAATTTTATGTGGTTAATGGGATATGTCCCGGCAGAGGCATTCAGGTGTTGTTTGATTTCTTCCACCAGGAACCGAAGCTGATGGGTCAGGGTGGAGCTGCTGACATGAACCAGGAGAATATCATTTTTAATGGCCGCCGGTTGAGCGTGTTGGGCCATTTCTCGTGGAACTACGCGGTTCCAGATGTTGCGGATCTTTGCAATTTCACTATCTGATTCCCGGCGGCATTGGGGCAGAATGGATTCAATAATGTCTTTAATATGGGTGAACTCTGAATTACTTCGGTTGTCGGATGTCATCGTTGATAATTTCTTTGTCAATTAA
>JAGYOX010000277.1 GCA_018399235.1 Desulfobacterales bacterium
ATCGCATCTACCATAAAAGTTGCTTTTAGGCTCGGTCCCGGGCCTCGACCCGGGGGGGTTACTTTTTTCTTGACATTAAATAAAAAAGGTTTTTAAATATAATTGTCGACAGTCGACGGTCGACAAAATAAACAGTGTTACGCCGCTTTCACACTGTATTTTTTGTAGGAAGTCGTTTACCCATATCAGCTGAATTTACAAATAAATTAAACCCGTCACACCAAACCTCATGCCATAAACAGGGGGGAAGGAGAGCAGACCATGTCATCACCACCAAAAACCGAATTTGACGCCATCGTCGTGGGCACTGGACCCGGCGGCGCAACTGTAGCCAAAGAGCTTACCAAAAGCGGTAAAAAAGTATTGATTCTGGAATGGGGAGACTATGAACCGACCCGGGGTTCCGTCTTTCAGACCCTGCCCCAGGCGTTTATCCCGGGAAAAGGCCTGTACTTCACAAACCAGATGCTTGCCATGATCCGTACCATAACGACGGGCGGGAGTTCTATGCTTTACTGCGCCACGGCTTTTGACCCGCCGGTTGATATGCTGAAATCAAACGGCGTGGATATCTCTGAGGAAGCCTCGGGGATTCCCAATGAGATCCCTGTCGCCCCATTATCAGATGAACTCTTGGGACCGGGGCCCAAGCGGTTTTTAGACAGCGCCGGTCATATGGGATATGACGCCCACAGGTTGAACAAATTCATTTTTCAGGACAAATGCCGTGAAAACTGCCAGCTTTGCAGCTACGGCTGCCCTTACGGGGCCAAGTGGAACGCCCGGTACTTTGTCGATGAGGCGGTTGAAAACGGGGCGGTCATACTTAACAAGGCCAAAGTTGAAAAAGTCATTATTGAGAACAAAAAAGCCGTGGGCGTGGAATATACCTGGCACCGGGTCAAATACCAGGCCTATGCAAACAAGACGATAGTTTCCGCCGGCGGCATCGGCTCCCCCCTGATCCTTCGCAAAAGCGGGATGATGAAAACCGGCTATGACTTCTTTTTTGATCCGCTTGTTTTTGTCTACGGTAAAATCAAGGGAATCGGCAGCGGCAAATCCGTACCCATGAGCACCGGCGTTCACTTTGCCGACGACGGCATCGTGATGACGGATTTTAACATGCCGCACCTGATGAAAATCCTGTTCGACCTGGAGGTGCTGAAAATCAAGCAGGCATTCTCATTTGCGAATACCCTGCCCATCATGGTTAAAATCCGGGATGAACTCGGCGGGAAAATTTCCAAAAGGGGCTGGATAGATAAGCCGCTGAGCAAGAATGACAAGCTTAAACTGCACAAAGGCGCCATGCACGCCAAACGCATCCTTCAAAATGCAGGCGCCACGGATATCTACGAGGGCTGGCTGTTTGCCGCTCATCCCGGCGGAACGGTAAAAATCGGCGAACACCTGGATACAAACTTAAAAGCCGAGTTTGACAACCTCTATGTATGCGACTGCTCGGTCATCCCCCAGGAATTGGGGCTGCCGCCGACATACACCCTGGTTTCCCTCGGCAAACGGCTGGCAAAACACCTGGCGGCGGTGGAGAGCGATGTCAAAATTGAAAACAATAAAGCCGTAAGCGCTGCCTAATTAGAAAAAGATTTCTCGCTATCGCTCGAAATGACAGTATGGACGGAGTTTAATCAATTTATTGGGTAACTCCCTGCAAGAATGCCGCCGCAATGGAATAAATCGCATCTTACGAAGCCATCACAAATAAAGGCCACTAGTTTTGGAGGGCGCTTTTGATGAATACAGGCAAAGGGCCGCTGCTATCCACACCTGTCGGCATTTACAGAAAATCGGATCTCGAACGAACG
>JAGYOX010000278.1 GCA_018399235.1 Desulfobacterales bacterium
TCTATGTTAGTCCCTTTTGCTTCCTTAATTGCCTATACTTGAAACTTGAAATGGCTGAATAGGTCATCTTTTATATTAACGCGTTCAGAAACTTATTCTGATCCCGACCCCCACCCGTCCAGTTTTGGAAAAATCATCAAGTTCATCAACTTCTGATCTGCCCTGGATATAAATTGATACGTTTGGTTTAGCATCATTATGGGTTATCTGATATCCCATATCAGCAATCAGATCCGTTTTGGTTTCTTCACTTGTGTAAAAAATACCAGCGCCACCGCCGATAAAGAAGTCGGACAGGTAATATGAAAAAATAACATCTCCAATGGTTGCTGGACGGTCTCCGTTGTCGGAGGTCAGCAAAGGCGCCACTCCCAAGAGGCCGGTTACCGCAAGATCCTCCTTGATCTTATACATATAGCCCACTTTGATAGGCAGCCATGTTGCCGGATCAAGCTGCTTTAATAGCCCCACATCGGCGATCAAAAACCCTCGTTTCAAGACCTTTACATCCACAACGCAATGTTCCGATGTTAGTTCATATCCACGGTCATCCGTGACATGCGCTCGTATGGTATAATCACCAGGTTTTTTCATCTCTAATTCTTGGATAAACGGGCTTTTATTCAACACAATCTCATCCACAGTGTCTTCCGAACGATTGGGTATCGTAAATCTAACTGTTTCGATTGTTCCGTCAGGATCGTATGATCCGGATGCATCGAGGGTTACGATTTTACCGGTAAATAACCGTTGTGGTGTAGCCTTTAAGTCGCAGTATGGCGGTTCATTTTTCTTAACGACAGGTGCTGGAGCAGGCGGTGCTTCTTTTTTAACCACAGGGGGCGGTAGTTTTTTTTCTGCAGGCTTCTTGGCAATCGGTTTAATGCTTTTTAATGAGATATTCATACAAACCTTGGGAAAAATAAATTCATAAGCCTGATTCTCATGGTTAACAATGAATCGAAACGCCGTAAAAGGCTCTTTTCCCTTCCATATCACGTCGCGTAATACTTGGGCCTCATGTTTCTTCTTATAAATCATCCATAAAAAGGTCTCATTGGGTTGTATCTGAATTTCATCCAGCTCAGCAGATTTCAGTTGCGCTAGAAAAGGTTCGAAAAGATCTCCCGATGAAGCCTTCATAAAACCATCTTTAACTATATCGGCATTTGCTTTAATAATCCGGTAAACATCCTGCGGCGCTACATCTTTCGCTTTATAAATCGGGTTGGTGCCCAGCTGTGTTAATGTTGCAGCATAAAGCGAATCAGCGCTCATGAAAAGAGTAACTACCATAACCAGAAACACAATTTTTGTTTTCATTTGGTCCCCCCCTTTATTCTTTATATATTTCCCCTCAATTTTTAATACTAAGGGAATTTACAAAAATAATAAAATAAAAAATGAAAGTTGTCAAATATATATAGCGATACTTATTTGATTCCTATGCAGCGTTTATGATTTGCCAACGTGAAAAAATGGGTTTTGAAACTGGTAAGGTTTTATTCATGGGCCGCTGAAGTTGCTATCCTAATACGTTCTTTGCTCAATAAACTCAGGAATTTTCACAGCATATGCACCTTTAAACAGTGCGACTTTCTTTTTTTTTATAGATTGGTGCCTCGGGATCGACCTCTCTCCTTGACTGAATAATAATAATTGCGGCGATTACCAGAAATCCTCCAAAAATTTGCCACCAATTGAACACTTCTCCTAACATAAAGAATGACAGAATCCCTGCTGAAATCGGCTCTAAGGTTGCAACAATAGTGGCCCGTGTAGCCCGCAGATGTTCTATCCCCATAAAATAGAAACCAAAAGGGA